>DATMXC010000106.1:0-5740 GCA_035561915.1 Gammaproteobacteria bacterium | reverse complement strand
TGGAAACATCGCTGGCTGCTGCGGGAGTTTTTAGGGCGGGAGATTAAGAACCGTTATCTGGGGAGTGTCAGCGGGATTCTCTGGGTGCTGTTCCAGCCGCTTGCGCAATTGGCGGTTTATGCCTTTATCTTTACCTTAATCTTCAAGGTTCGTTTCCCGGAGTTGGAGGGCCATGGCTATATCGCCTTCGTGGCGGTTGCGTTGTGGCCGTGGCTGGCCTTCCAGGAGGGCGTGCAGCGCGCCACGGTGTCCGTGCAGAACAATGCGGCACTGATAAAAAAGGTGGCCTTCCCCAACGAGCTGTTGGTCTATGCCTCCGTGGCGGCGACCTATATCATCCATGCCGTGGGTTTGCTGTTGGTGTTGTTGGTGTTGAAGTTAGCCGGGGTTGCGATACATCTGTCCGCCCTGCCGGGATTTGCGCTGCTGTGGCTGGTGATGATGGCGGGCACTCTCGGCGTCGGGTTGATCTGTGCGGCCTTCCAGGTTTTTCTGCGCGACCTTGAACAGATACTGGCTCCTCTCTTTATGCTGTGGTTTTACGCCTCGCCGATACTGTATCCGGCCAGTTTGGTTCCCCCGGCGTTCAGGGTTATTATTGAAGCGAATCCCATAAGTTATTTTATAGGGCAGGCGCGTTCATTGTTGCTTTATGGGGATTGGACACTGGGGGCGATGGATGGTGTAGCAGTATTAGGGGCAATGGTGCTGTTCTGGGTGGGGTTGCGTATATTCCGCCGCTGCGCAACGCGGTTCGAGGATTTTCTCTAACTCCGGCCATGTCACTTGTAAGTCTGAATAATGTAAGTAAGCACTACCCGAAGCTGCTGCATTCCGGGGATAGGCTGCGGGCCCTGTATTCGGTTTTTTATACGAAGTCCAAGGGGCCTCATTTCCAAGTATTGCAAGATGTCAGCCTTGAGGTGCATCAGGGTGAGTCGCTTGGGCTGGTCGGGGTGAACGGGGCCGGTAAATCCACGCTGCTAAAGATCATTGCCGGGGTTATCAAACCTAATAGCGGATCGGTCCAGGTTAACGGCAGGATCAGCGCCATGTTGGAGCTGGGGGCCGGCTTTCACCCGGAATACACCGGCAGAGAAAATATCCGTCTTGCGTTGAGCCTTGCCGGTCTGAGTGGCGGAGAGGTGACACAAAGATTGCCTGAGATCATCGAGTTCGCCGATATCGGCGGTTATATTGAAGAACCCATCAAGCATTACTCTTCGGGCATGGTGGTGCGCCTGGGATTCGCCGTGATGACCGCGGTGAAGCCGGATATCCTCATCACCGATGAGGTGTTGGCGGTGGGTGACGAGTCGTTTCAGAAGAAGTGCATCAGTTGGATTGAGTCTTATCTTTCGGGCGGAGGGACGCTGTTGTTGTGCTCGCACAGTATGTTTCATATTCAGAAGCTGTGCCGTAAGGCTTGCTGGATACATGAAGGGCGGATGCGCGCCTATGGCGATGCCTTTGATGTGACGCGGGAGTATCTTGCCTATCACGAACAAAAATCTATGAGTGACCCCAAGCTGGTAAGCAGCGCCTCTGACTATCGGGTCACTGAATTATCGTTACACTCGGTAGGGAAGAGTGATGGTGCGCGGATCGAAATAGGCGATGATCTGCTGATAGCGGGGCGGCTCCACTCTGCCGACGGGAGACCGCCTACGGTGGGCATAGGGCTACTCCGGGCCGATGGAACGCCTATCTACGGCGTGAACTCGGATATAGACGGCTTTATTCCCAAGCAAGCCGAGGCGCAAGTGTATGAATTTAACTTAAAGCTGTTTGCATTGCCTTTATTACCCGGCAAATACACGCTTCGCGCCCATGCCATGGACCCTGAAGGTTTGCGTTTGTTCGACACCATGGAAAAGGGTTTTGAGATATATGGCCGGACGCGTGAGTTGGGTGTATGCCGGTTGGCGCATAGCTGGGAATCCACTTGAGACCGACCCTGTGTGAAAATTATTGAACCGCTACGCAAGGAGTTTCGAGATCTTATAGAGCTTGTCCTGATTCCTGGCATAGCTATATTTTTGCCTTGGCCATTGTGCTTCCGTCTTTTCCGCCTTCTCTCCAGGGCGCCATTTTTATATGCCCGTCAGACAGCTCTTGCGCTTGAGCAAGCTCAAAAAATGGGCTATGTGGTCGCTCCCGGCGTCCTGCCTCCCGTGCCGTACAGGGATGTACCAATGTCGCGAGAGGCAGGAAGCCAGGAGCGACCGACATTGGTTCTTCCCTGTACGTCAGAGGATAAGCAGAAATGGTGTGCGGCATTTCGCCTGGTGCAGTTGGTGGACCATGCGGATCTCTACCTGTCTCGCTTTCGGTCAGATCGCTGGATGGACCGTTACCTGGCCGTCTCCGGTGACTCGTGGCCCAACGCGTTGACTCCCTTTTTGGCGATCAGTTTTCATTGGGGTACGGGCCTGTGGTCATTCCGTCACTTAAGCAGACACGGTTCCCGCGCAGTAGCGGTGTTCAGAGGGTTGAGCAAGAGCCATGCTCCAGGCAATGTCGTGGCAACAAAATACACTCATTGGCGGTTTGGCGAAGTTGAGCGCGCGGGACGAGCCAAGGCAATTTTTACGGGTCCCATGGTTATTAGGAGCATGCTGCAAGTTTCGCAGGATGGGGCCTGCCTCGTAGCACTATTAGATGCTCCTGGCGCTGACTACTGTATTCCGGTGCAATTATTTGGCCGCGATGCGCAATTGCCCGGCGGGATAACTCGTTTTGCAGTCAAAAAAAAAATTCCTGTTTTTGCGTTCACTCTTTCCTTTGATCCCGACACCGGCCAACGCCAACTGATGATTAAGGGCCCCCTACCTAGTGGCAGTGAGCGGGAGCTTATGGATGGCTTAGTGAGTGTGTTCACGGAAGCGGTTAGAAAGCAGTCCTATGCTTGGCATTTCTGGCCTTATCTGGAGAGCTTTTTAGTGCGCGACCAAGAAGTAGTCATGTCCCAACCTTCCATCAAAAACGTATGATATGCACCTGAGCTCACTCGATAAGATGCGCGCCTTTCGGGATCAGTATTTGCAAGGCCGCGAACATGAACCATTGAATATAATTGATCTGGGGAGCCAGGATGTTAATGGCTGCTATAGGCCTCTTTTTGCTTCGCCTTCTTGGACATATACGGGCATTGATATGTCAGCGGGGAAGAATGTGGATATCGTGCTGCATAGCCCGTATCGCTGGACAGAAATTAAATCTGGATCGGTGGATGTGCTAATTTCAGGACAGGCATTCGAGCATATCGAATATTTTTGGCTTACTATGATGGAAATCGCGCGGGTACTTAAGTCGGGGGGGATATGCTGCATCATAGCGCCTGCCAGCGGCCATGAGCACAAGTATCCTGTAGATTGCTGGCGGTTTTATCCTGACGGCTTTACGGCTCTGGCAAGGTTTGCGCAACTAGAGGTACTGTCCGTGTCCACGCAATGGGAGGGGAAAAACTATTCTGACGGAAGCGATGAGTGGAAGGACACAATGCTGGTGTGCAGAAAGCCGAAGTTGAAAGGTTTAAAAAAGATCAGAACTAGTATTAAAGGAATTTTGCGCTCTTATCTAATGTAGTGCGCTATAGATAATGGGACTAATAATCATACTTCCTGTAGAACTTTCGGGATGTGTGACAGGAGGACGACGTTCAAGTACGGAATAATGCGAACTGCGATATTGACTTATCATTCCCACCGGGTCGCGGGCGGCGATTATGGCAACAATGACCATGTCGCGCTGCGTGAGGACTTTCGTCGAATTCTCGCCAGTCGGCTTCCCGTGGTTTCACTGCTGCAAGTCGTCCGCGGGCTGCTTGACGACGCGCCATTGCCGGAGAGGGCGGTTGCCTTTTCCTTTGACGACGGCGTGGATCTGGATTTCCTCGATCAGATCGATGCTGTCCATGGAGAGCAGCACAGCTTCTGTCGGATCATGGCCGATGCCCTGGCAGACGCTCGACATCCGGCATGTGCGCCGGCAACGTCCTTCGTGATTGCGGATCCTGAGGCCCGCCAGGAGATGGATCGCGTGTGCTTGCAGGGCCTCGGACGCGTCAGCGACAACTGGTGGCTGTCGGCGGTGAATTCCGGTCGCCTGCTGATTGGAAACCACAGCTGGGACCATGGCCATCCTGCTTTGCTGCGGTATCGCGGGGTGCCGGAGTCCCGCCTCAGATTTCTGGGCGTGACCGACCATGCGCAGGCCGATCTGCAACTTCGACAGGCAGGTGAATCCATTTCACGGCTTGCGCCCAATCCCGGTCTGGCGATGTTCGCCTATCCCTTCGGCAATTCCACCGATTATCTCGCGCGGGAGTACCTGCCGGCCTTCACGCATGAGCATGGGCTCCTCGGGGCTTTCACAACGGTTCCGGAGATTGTCCATGAAGGATCGAATCGTTGGCTGTTGCCAAGGTATGTATGCGGAGCAGACTGGCGTTCCCCGGAGGAACTGGAGGCAATTCTGAGATGCCTTTGAACAAGATCAACTTCGGCTGCGGACAAGGCAAGTTGTCCGGCTGGATCAACGTTGATCTCGATGTTTCGTGTCATCCCGATGTGGTGGCGGATCTGGTCAAGCAGCTTCCATTCGCGAACGCCACCGTGGACTTCATTCACAGCGAAGACTTCATTTCGCAATTGACGCTTGCCCAGGGGTATCAATTCCTCCGCGAGTGTCGAAGGATACTGAGGCCGTCGGGCGTGATGCGGTTGCTGACGCCGGATCTCGAACGGTTTGCACGCAAATACCTCCAGGAACCCGACTGGCTGGTCGCGACCTGGAACACGCACGTCGGGGTTCCCCTGCGCACGGGATCGGCATGCGAGGTCCTGAATCTGGGGTTGCGCATCGGCGGGCAATTCCAGTATGACAAGGGGACATTCGCCCGTGTTGCCGATGAATGCGGTTTCGCAGCTGTGGAAGCCAGCTTCAGGCATAGCACGCACCCGGAACTGCGCGATCTGGATCTGCGGGCACCGGACGAAAGCATCAGTATGTACTTCGAATGCCATCCGGCGCCGGGCGCCAACGATCACGATGGCGGGCATGATTGGACCTGATCGGCCGGGGGCAGGCAGAGTCGTAGGCGCTCGTTTGATCACTCAACTATGGGAAGGTTACTGACTTCTGACAGATTATGAATGTCCCAACAGCCAGGTTTTGACGCGGGTCTGCCAGGGTACCGGTATGCGTTTTGCCAAGCCGCGCAACAAGGGTGCTCTGCGCAGGGCGAGGGTAAGTTGAAGTAGTCTGCCTTTAGCTGCACTGGCATGGCTGGGGGTGTGATGGTTTTTGGGGTAGGCAAACCTTTGTAAGCTGATGTAGGTCTCCGGGTGTTCTCTCGTTTCAGTATCAGGAATCGGGGATGAGCTAGCTACTAAATAGTCTCTCTGATAGGAAAAGTCGGCGGTGACGGGTTCACCGGGTAAAATTTTAGGGGCAGCGCTGGCCAAGAAATGCTCTGTACGGGCGGTTATAAAAAAATCATTCCATTTTTCTGCGCTCCAATCCCAGGGACATATCCAACTCCAGGCCCGGCCGGCAAGGCGCTCGGAGAATGCGCCGAGATTGGGGCATACTGCGGGTAGCCCGGCGCGCAGGCATTCGCTGAGCGTATAGCTGTATGTTTCGGGGACTTGGGCGGGGAACCAGGCGAGATGGGGGTTGGCGCGTGCTAACAGATTCGGTAGTTCATCGTGGGTGTACGCGCCGGTGACGGTGAGGT
>DATMXC010000105.1:0-4428 GCA_035561915.1 Gammaproteobacteria bacterium | reverse complement strand
TCGTGCGCGTCCAGCCACTCCAGGCACAGCGCCGTAGTCGGATGCGTGCCAGTGCCGAAGGCCAGACCCGGATCGAGAATAATGTTCACCGCGTCCGGCTCGGGAGTCTCATGCCAACTCGGACAAACCCACAACCGCTCGCCGAATTTAAGCGGCTTAAATTGATCGAGACAGGCACGCTCCCAATCTTTATCTTCTACGTGACTGATGGTGTATTCCAATGGCACGTGAACGTCGCGTGTTGCGCGTAGAACCTCGAGCACAGGCTCTATATTTGCGTCGGCTTCGAACAAGGCCACGACATCGGTCCATTCCCACAACGGCGTAGCGCCCAATGGCGGCTCGTAAAGCGGTTGATCCGCGGCGTCTTGGAGAGTTACAGCAAGCGCACCTAGCTCTGACAACAGTTCGGAGAAGTGTGTGGCCTCTGAGGCACTGCAGCGGAAGGTGATTTGTAACAGAGGCAGAGACAAGCTTGAATTTCTCTGCGGTTAAAGTCCCAACTTCTTTTCCAGATAATGAATGTTCACGCCGCCGGCCTGAAAGGTGGCGTCGCTCAGGACGTCCTTGTGCAGTGCGATGTTGGTGTTGATGCCGTCAATCACGATCTCGGAGAGCGCGGTGCGCATGCGCGCCAGAGCGCCCTCGCGGGTCTCGCCGTGGGCGATCAATTTTCCGATCATGGAATCGTAGTGAGGCGGGACAAAATAACCGTTGTAGATGTGCGAATCCACGCGGATGCCGGGGCCGCCCGGCGCGTGGAACTGAGTGATGACGCCGGGTGAGGGGGTGAAGGTCTTAGCGTCCTCGGCGTTGATGCGGCACTCGATGGCGTGACCACGCTGCACGATGTCCTTCTGTTTGTAGGAGAGCGGCTCACCCGCAGCGATGCGCAGTTGCTCCTTGACGATGTCTACCCCGGTGACCAGTTCGGTGACTGGGTGCTCGACCTGCACGCGGGTGTTCATCTCGATGAAATAAAACTCGCCGTCCTGGTATAAAAACTCGAAGGTGCCGGCGCTGCGGTAACTCATCTTGCGGCACGCCTGCACGCAGCGTTCGCCCATCGTGTTGCGTAGTTTCTCGGAGATGCCGGTGGCGGGGGATTCCTCGATGACCTTCTGATGGCGGCGTTGCACCGAGCAATCGCGCTCGCCAAGATGAATCACATTGCCATGCTGGTCGGCCAACACCTGAAATTCGATGTGGCGGGGGTTCTCCAGAAATTTTTCCATGTACACCGTGTCGTTGCCGAAGGCGACGAAGGCCTCGGCCTTGGTGAGTGAGATGGCGCTCAACAGCGCCGCCTCGCTGTGCACCGCGCGCATGCCGCGTCCGCCGCCGCCGCCCGAGGCCTTGATGATGACGGGATAACCGATCGCGCGCGCCGTCAGGATATTTTCCTCGGGCTGGTCGCTGAGTGGACCCTCGGAACCCGGCACGCAGGGCACGCCGTATTTTTTCATGGTCGCGATGGCGGCCAGCTTGTCGCCCATCAGCCGGATGGTCTCGGGACGCGGGCCGACAAAGATAAAACCGCTCTGCTCGACGCGTTCGGCGAAGTCGGCGTTCTCCGACAAAAATCCGTAACCGGGGTGGATCGCCACCGCATCGGTGACCTCGGCGGCGCTGATTACGGCGGGAATATTGAGATAGCTTTGACTCGACGGCGGAGGGCCGATGCACACCGATTCGTCGGCCAGCCGCACATGTTTCTGATCGCGGTCGGCGGAGGAGTGCACCGCGACGGTCTTGATACCGAGTTCACTGCACGCGCGCAGGATGCGCAGGGCGATTTCGCCGCGATTGGCAATCACCAGTTTATCGAGCATGATCGAAACTCAATACGCCAAGGGCATCATTCGATAACAAACAAAGGCTGACCATATTCCACCGGCCTGCCGTTCTCGACCAGAATTGCGGTAATCACACCGGCCTTGTCCGACTCGATCTGGTTGAGGATCTTCATGGCCTCGATGACGCACAAAGTTGCGCCGACCTCCACCTGTTGGCCGATCTCGACGAAGGGCTTACTGCCCGGCGCGGGGGAGGAATAATAAGTCCCCACCATGGGCGCGGTGACCGTGTGGCCGCGCGGTACGGCTTCGGCAGGCACGTTGGCTTTGCCTGATTCAACCGCCGCTGAAACGGGAGCGCCACCGCCGGGTGCGATGTGAGTATGTGTGACGACCGGCGAGCCGCTCTGCCCATAGCGGCTAATGCGCACAGCCTCTTCGCCTTCGCGGATCTCGATCTCGGCGATGCCGGATTCTTCGAGCAGCTGGATCAACTTTTTGACTTTGCGGATATCCATGTCAGTCTGCCTTGCCTTGCGCGGAAAGCTGCTGCAGCGCGGCCTGTAAGGCCAATTCGTACCCCACCGCCCCCAGTCCGCTGATGACGCCGGCGGCGATGTCGGAAAAATAGGAATGCTGCCGGAATGCCTCGCGCGCGTAGATATTGGAAAGATGCACCTCGATAAAAGGAATCCGCACCGCACTCAAGGCGTCGCGCAAAGCGACGCTGGTGTGGGTGAATGCGGCCGGATTGATTATGATATAGTCTGTCGCGTTCCGACCCGCAGCCTGAACGCGCTCCACCAGTTCGTGCTCGGCGTTACTCTGAAAACAATTCAGCGTATGTCCCGCAGCCCGGGCCAGCTCTTCCAGACGGGCGTTGATAGCAGCCAATTGGGTGGCCCCGTAAAGCTCCGGCTCACGGCTGCCGAGCAGGTTCAGATTGGGGCCGTTTAGTACGAGTAGATTTGCCATAGTTATTTTCGCTGGATATTCTCAGACATTGTGCAATCCGTGTCCCACTTTGTCTAGTTTTTTTGCAAAATAACAGGAATTCACCGTAGATCGCCGAAAATTTGACCATTTTGGCTCAGGCAGGAATATCAACCCATGGACAAATACAACCGTTGGCTTAGCGGAGGGTTAGCAGTATGCCTATTACTTGCCGCAGCCACTTTATTTGCCGCGCCAACAGCTCTCACACCTAAACTCGCCAACACCACAGAGCGGCTGATTATAAAACTACGCGACCAGAGCATAGGGCACGCACAAGGTCTGAGCGCCGACCGGTTACGCACTCTCAGCGTCAAGGCTGGGGTGAGCTTGGCCTACCAGCGTGCCATGGGCGGGAATTTACAGTTGCTTAAACTGCCGCGCCGCATGAGCCTGGCCGAGGCGAAAACCGTCACACGGCGATTGCAAGCCGACTCTGGAGTAGAATACGCCGAGCCCGATCAAATCAAATTCCCACGGCTGGTCCCCAATGACAATGGCTATCCCAGCCAGTGGCATTACAAGGCGCCTACTGAAGAGATCGGAGGGACAAACCTCCCGGGGGCCTGGGACATCACCACCGGCTCGGCCGGACTTACTGTCGCGGTAATAGATTCAGGCATCCTGCCCCATGCCGATCTCGCCGGCCGCACAGTGCCCGGTTATGACTTTATCGCCGAGGATGCGCCCGGAGTTTTTTTGAGCGCCAACGACGGCAACGGCCGTGACGCCGATCCCAGCGATCCGGGAAACTGGATCAGCCTGGAAGAGGCGGTGGGAATCGCCGCCGGCGGACTGTTCTTCGGGTGCGAAGTCAGAGACAGCAGTTGGCACGGCACGCACGTGGCCGGCACGGTGGCGGCCGCAACCAACAACATCACCGGAGTAGCGGGCGTCAACTGGGGATCGAAGGTGCTGCCGGTGCGGGTACTCGGCAAGTGCGGCGGCTATGATTCGGACATCCTCGACGCCATGCGCTGGGCTGCGGGTCTTTCCGTCCCCGGCATCCCCAACAATGCGAATCCCGCCAAGGTACTCAATATGAGCCTGGGCGGTGATTCGGGCGGCTGCAGTCTCGCCTATCAAGACGCCATCAATCAGGTCAACGCGGCGGGCGCGGTAGTGGTGGCGGCGGCGGGCAATGGCAATACGGTATCGAATTCCAGCCCCGACAGTTGCAACGGCGTGATTAACGTCGCAGCGACCAATCGGCTTGGCGGCAAGGCCTCCTACAGCAACTTCGGCGATAAAGTCACCCTCAGCGCGCCGGGCGGTGAGGCCTTTTCCACAAGCGATCCTAATGGGGTTTTGTCCACTTACAACACCGGTACTACGACACCTGGGGCGGACACGTACGGATACCTGCAAGGCTCCAGCTTTGCGGCGCCGCACGTTGCGGGCATCGTCTCGCTGATGTTGTCGGCTAATCCTAATCTGAATCCAGCTCAGGTGCGTTCCATCCTGCAATCCACCGCACGTATCTTCCCTCCAGCTTCGACTTGTAATACCAGCTTGTGCGGCGCCGGTATCGTCAACGCCGCGGCGGCGGTGGCGCAAGCGCGCGACCTGGCCTCCCCCGGCCCCCAGACCGGCTGGTGGTGGAACCCAGGCGAGAGCGGCCGCGGCTTTACCATCGAAG
>DATMXC010000104.1:0-2736 GCA_035561915.1 Gammaproteobacteria bacterium | reverse complement strand
GCACAGAACAGCATGCAGGCGCCGTCCAGCACGCGCAGGGAACGCTCGACTTCGATGGTAAAATCTACGTGTCCCGGGGTGTCAATAATGTTGACGCGGTGTTCGGGAAAGTTCTTGCCCATGCCACTCCAGAAACAAGTGGTCGCGGCGGAGGTGATGGTAATCCCACGCTCCTGCTCCTGCGGCATCCAGTCCATGGTGGCCGCGCCATCGTGCACCTCACCCATCTTGTGCGAGACACCGGTGTAAAACAGCACACGCTCGGTGGTCGTGGTCTTGCCAGCGTCAATGTGGGCACTGATGCCGATGTTCCGATAGCGTTCGATAGGGGTTTTACGTGCCACGACTGTACTCTCTATAAATAAATCTAAATAAACTGCTTAACGAGTATTACCAGCGGTAATGGGCAAAGGCCTTATTGGCCTCGGCCATACGATGCGTTTCCTCACGCTTTTTCACTGCAGCGCCCTTGCTCTCATAGGCGTCCATAATCTCGCCCGCCAGGCGCATGCTCATGGATTTCTCGCCACGCTTGCGGGCCGCCTCGACCAGCCAGCGCATCGCCAGTGCGGTACGGCGCGCAGCGCGCACTTCGACCGGCACCTGATAGGTGGCTCCGCCCACGCGACGCGACTTGACCTCCACCATCGGGCGGACGTTTTCGAGCGCCTTGCCGAGCACTTCCATGGGTTCGCCCTTGCTCTTGGTTTCCACCTGACCCAGCGCACCGTAGATGATCTTTTCCGCCACGGACTTTTTGCCGCTGTCCATGACTACGTTGATAAACTTGGCCAGCATCTCGCTCCCGTACTTGGGGTCCGGGATGACTATCCGTTTTGCGGCGACTCGTCTTCTTGGCATTGCTTACACCGTTAGAAACTATCAATTCTGTACCAATGAAACAAAAAAAGGCCGTCTACATGCATCGGCCAAGGAAACTGCTAAACCGTTAGGACTTTGGTCGTTTCGCGCCGTATTTGGAGCGGCCCTGACGCCGGGCGGTGACGCCTGAGGTGTCCAGACTGCCGCGCACGGTATGGTAGCGCACGCCCGGCAAGTCCTTAACGCGCCCGCCGCGGATCAACACCACGGAGTGTTCCTGGAGGTTGTGCCCCTCGCCACCGATGTAGCTGCTCACTTCCATACCGTTGGTGAGGCGCACACGCGCCACTTTACGCAACGCCGAGTTGGGCTTTTTTGGCGTAGTGGTATAAACGCGCGTGCATACGCCGCGCTTCTGCGGGCACTGACCCAACGCGGGGACAGTACTCTTGGCCTGCTGCCGCAAACGCGGCTTGCGTACCAATTGATTAGTGGTTGACATAATGCTCCGGCTCGGTGACGCTTGGTGAACGCGCTTTTCTATAAAAAAAGCGTCTTTACGCTAAAAAAAGCAAAAAACGACACACAACGCCCGCATCGCGGACGGGCGTGCATTCCAAACTCGCCCTTCAAAGAAGCGAGATTGTAGTTTTAGTAGGGGTGTTCTGTCAAGCAGAACACCCCATTTAGGGGCTGGTCAGCGCAATCAGGCCTGTGAGGCGTGTACAGCCTGGTCCAGGCTCTCCACACTGTCGCCGCTGATCTCCGCGGTCACCACGTCCGTAGGCGTCGTCTGTTCACGCGGCGCACCGTGGCGTCTACGGTGACGCTCCGCATGATAGGCCAGACCTGTTCCCGCCGGGATCAGACGTCCGACGATAACGTTTTCCTTGAGTCCGCGCAGCTCATCCCACTTGCCGCTCACCGAGGCCTCGGTCAATACGCGGGTGGTCTCCTGGAACGAGGCTGCGGAGATGAAGGACTGGGTTGCCAGCGAGGCCTTGGTGATACCCAGCAGGATCGGCTCGTAGAGGGCCGGTTGCTTGCCCTCCGCAGTGACCCGCTGATTCTCTTCCAGGATGCGCGGGCGATCCACCTGTTCACCCCTGAGGAACTTGGTATCTCCGGACGCCGTCACTTCTACCTTGCGCAGCATCTGGCGCACGATCACCTCGATGTGCTTGTCGTTGATCTTCACGCCTTGCAACCGGTAAACGTCCTGCACCTCGTTGACGATGTAATTGGCCAGTGCCGGCACGCCCAACAAACGCAGGATATCGTGCGGGGCGGGTGGCCCGTCTGCGATCACCTCGCCGCGCTCTACGTGTTCGCCCTCGAACACCGTGACATGCCGCCACTTGGGGATGAGCTCTTCGTGCTGTTCGCTATCGGCGCCGGTGATGATGAGCCGCTGCTTGCCCTTGGTGTCCTTGCCGAAGCTGATGGTGCCGGAGATCTCGGCGAGGATCGCCGGTTCCTTGGGCTTGCGCGCCTCGAACAGATCCGCCACACGCGGCAGACCGCCGGTGATGTCGCGGGTCTTGGAGGATTCCTGCGGGATACGCGCGATGACGTCGCCTACACCCATGCGCGAGCCGTCTTCCACGCTCACGATGGCCCCGGCGGGCAGATAGTAATGCGCCGGGATGTCGGTGCCGGCGATGGACAGATCCTTGCCCTTTTCATCCACCAGCTTCACCATCGGACGCAGATCCTTGGCGCTCGCGGCACGCTGTTTGGGATCGGTGACCACCATGCTGGTAAGACCGGTGACCTCGTCGGCCTGCCGATGAACGGTGACGCCCTCGACAAAGTCGCTGAACCTGATGCGGCCCGCCACCTCGGTAATCACGGGGTGGGTGTGGGGGTCCCAGTGCGCCACGATCTGACCGGGTACCACCTCATCACTTTCGC
>DATMXC010000103.1:0-2018 GCA_035561915.1 Gammaproteobacteria bacterium | reverse complement strand
AATTAGCACACGGCCTCTCAACGCCGCAATTGAGGGGCCGAGCGAGCGGGCGAAGCCCGCTTGCGAAGGTCCACCTCGAATTGCTTGTTAGGTAGCACTTGGCGCGGGTCGTTTAAAGAAAAAGCACTTTGGCCCAAAGGGTGTTCAGGCGAGAGAGAAAGCCTTCAAGCTCTTTCTTGGTGACTTTTCGATATTCAACGTGAGTAAAGAAGGCGCTGTTGTCCAGTTGAAGGTGAGTATCACCGTTTTCGTGAGTCCACCAGAGACCATGAACATACTTGTTACGCATAGTATTCAACTTTTCGAACTCGTCGAGTATCTCATCGTACCTTTTACCTTTGCTCTTGTTGTGGCGAGCCTTCTGCAGGAGTTTGCGCATAACCTCAATGCGAATCTTCTGGGCAACGAGGGCATAAAAGATCAGGCGCGCGGTATCAAGGTTGCCGTGTTGGACACCCAGTAGTTTTTCGAAGAACGAGATCATTTGGTCTTCGAAATGCGCCCAGGCCACAAGGACTTGGCCGAGCAGCATTGCTAGATCAGCGTCTTCAAGCCTGCCGCGTCGTTCCCCGGTAATGGCCTTTGGTGGCGGTGCATTGGTCCAGCGCTGCGGAGTCTTGGGCATGTTGTGGCGATTTTCGGCTGTCTCTAGAGTAGCAACTGGTTCATGGTTTTCGTGCGGCCTAACTATAAGTAGATGGCCTAAAAGCCACGTAGCAACGTAGCTTTTAGGCCGGATAAAAAACCTGATGTGAATAAAAACAGGCTGTTAGTATTTTTTATCACATCAAGACCTGTGGCGACCGATGACCGCGTCCAAGCCACGCCTAGCCATAAAATAGAATTGGCCGGGCTGCGTCAAGCAGACGCAGGCATCCATGGCATGTCTGCTCCAAGCAGGGGCGTTTAGCTGTCCCAGCTTGGGGAATGGCCCACCGCCTTACGGGTTCAGCGCAGTCCCGATACGCCGGAATTCGTATCCGGAGTAACGCAGCGTTTCCTTGCCGTCGCGCTGTACCACCTGCACCGTCTCGCCCATCAGCCAGCCGGTGCCGGAAGTGACAAGCTCGGTGTCGGAGACCGGCCTCACGGCTATGTTTGCGGCCAGACCGAGCCAGCCGGGTACGCGATAGCGGAAGTAGAGCAGGCCGTCGTTATAGATGAGGGTGACGTTCCCCAGTTTCACGAGGTCGAGCAGCGGGTCGCGCTCCACGGCCTGATACTCGCCGAGCCGCTTGCGCCAAACCGCGGACAGGCGCAACGGCTCGATGCGGGTGCCGAGGCGGTGCGCCTGATTTCGGTAATAGGCGATAGCGACATGTTGTCCGCCGATCTTTGCCGTTGTTATGCGCGCCTCCTTGAGCATGGAGATCGGTATGGGAAAAAGGCCGAGGAGACGGTATTCGGCAGCGAACAGATCCTCTGGTTGGCGCAGCAGGTTGAATGTTTTGCCGAGCATCTGTGCGCGGTAGCGCCCGCCGTCGGCCTTGACGGAGATGAGGCCAAGGGCCGTCGCATAGTGGCCGACAATGTCCTCGCGCTTTGGCGGCGCGGAGGCTGTTGTGACCGCTTGCTGTGTTTCCGCTGGAGTCACCGGTTTGCGATTCTGCAGCACCAGTTCCATCAGCCGTTCGCTGACCTTCTCCACTGCCTCGGTTGCGCCGGAGCTGTTGGTGAGCACGATCACACCGAGCTTGTGTTCCGGTATGAGCACCATGCGACCGCGTGCGAACGGGCTTTCGTTGCTGAGCCAGGCAACCGTGCGCGCCTGCGGGAAGCGCACACCGCTCAGGCGCCAGCCCAGGCCCACGCGCGTGTCGAGATCGAGCGCGACGCTGGCGTTCTGCACGCGCAGCATCTCGCTGACACTGTGCGGCTTTAATACCTGTTTACCGCCGAGCTTGCCGTTGGCCAGCAGCATTTGCATGAAACGCGCAAGTTCCGGAACGCTGCTGATCAGTCCGGCGGCCGGCACATCGCGCACGGCCACCGATGGCACCGGCTTGTCCGACCAGTAA
>DATMXC010000102.1:0-4955 GCA_035561915.1 Gammaproteobacteria bacterium | reverse complement strand
ACCCTGGGTAACGCGCTGCGTCGCATCTTGCTGTCTTCGATGCCAGGCTGTGCCGTTGTGGAGGTCGAGATTCAGGGTGTGGTCCATGAGTACACCAGTATTGAAGGTGTGCAAGAGGACGTGGTTGAGATACTGCTCAATCTTAAAGGCCTGGCGATCCGGATGCACAACAAGGACGAGTCCACCCTCACCATCAGCAAAAAAGGCCCTGGTGTAGTGACCGCCAACGACATCGTTTTGGATCATGACGTAGAGATCGTGAACCCCGATCACGTCATCGCGCATTTAACCAAGGCCGGGGCGCTGCACATGACCCTGAAGATCAAGCGTGGACGTGGTTATGAGCCTTCTACCGCGAGGCTGTCGCGCACCGAGGAGGACAAGGCCATAGGGAAACTGCAACTGGATGCCTCGTTCAGCCCAGTGCGTAAGGTGACCTATGCGGTGGAGAGTGCGCGTGTGGAACAGCGCACCGACCTCGACAAACTGGTGATAGACATCGAAACCAACGGCACGGTGGACCCTGAAGAAGCGATCCGCCGCGCTGCGCACATCCTCCAGGATCAACTCTCGATCTTTGTGGAGTTGAAGGGCAGCGAAGTGGCGCGTCCCAGTTCGGTACAAGCGGTCGAGATTGATCCGATCCTGCTGCGCCCGGTGGACGATTTGGAGTTGACGGTTCGTTCCGCCAATTGTCTCAAGGCTGAGAGTATCCATTATATCGGCGATCTCATCCAACGCAGCGAGGTGGAGTTGCTGAAGACTCCCAATCTCGGCAAGAAATCACTCACTGAGATCAAGGATGTGCTTGCCTCGCACGGCCTGTCTTTGGGCATGCGCCTGGAGAACTGGCCGCCACCGAATCTGAAAGAGCCGGAGAAGATGCCGGTCTCGGCCTCGGCCTAAGACTCACCGAATAGAGAAAGGATAAACTATGCGTCATCATAATAGTGGTCGTCAACTGAGCCGCAACAGCAGCCACCGCAAGGCGTTGCTGAAGAGTATGGCCGTCGCGCTGATGCGCCACGAAATCATCAAGACCACGCTGCCCAAGGCCAAAGAGCTGCGCCGCGTGGCGGAGCCGTTAATTACCTTGGCCAAGATTGACAGCGTCGCCAAGCGGCGACTCGCCTTTGCGCGTCTGCGTGATCGTGAGATCGTCACCAAGCTGTTTAACGAACTCGGTCCGCGCTACAAGGCGCGCCCGGGCGGCTATCTGCGTATCTTGAAGTGTGGCTTCCGGGCCGGTGACGCTGCGCCGATGGCCATCGTCGAGCTGGTGGATCGTCCCATGCCAGCGGATGAGGGCACAGAAACCGCGTAGGGCCGAATTCATTCGGCCTACCCCTAAAAACCGGGCCCTGCCCGGTTTTTTTATGACTAAAGATTACCGCAGAGGACGCAGAGAAATATAATCCAAATAGTTTTCTTCCCGCGTCCTCTGCGGTGAAGATTTTTTTGAAGGAGCATAGTGATGCAGATGAATCGCACTACTCTGATTGGTTTGATAATGGTTACGTTGGCCACGTCCGTGATGGCCTATGAGCCGCTACATGCTTTACCCGAAACGCCCCCCATTCCCTCCGATAACCCGCTGACGGCCGAGAAGGTCGCGTTGGGCAGGCAGTTGTATTTTGATGTCCGCCTGTCGTTCAACAATAAAATCTCCTGCAATACCTGTCACAACCTCAAGACCGGCGGAGTGGACCACCATCCGCTCTCCACCGGCGCCCTCGGCAAGCCGGGGCGGCGTTCCACGCCGACTGTATTAAATGCGGCTTATCAGAGCGTGCAGTTCTGGGACGGCAGGGCGGAGAGTCTGGAAGCCGCCGTTAAGGACCACCTCTTCGATCCCACCGTGATGGCCATGCCTGGCGAACAGCAGGTGGTCGAGGCGGTGCGGCGTATGCCCAGATATCGTAAGCAGTTTATCAAGGCTTTTGGTACGCGAGATGCCGTGACGCTCGATAACATCGCCAAGGCCGTTGCCGGCTTTGTGCGCACGCTGGTGACGCCTGACAGCGCCTTTGACCGTTATGTGAAGGGGGATAAACAGGCCTTGAGCGAGCAGGCCGTGCGCGGCATGGAGGAATTTAAATCGGCCGGCTGTGTGGCCTGCCACTTCGGTGACAATTTCTCAGGCCCGCCGGTGCCGATGGGGGAGGGGTTCTATGAATTATTCCCCAATTACCTGGGCAGTGAATACGACCAAAAGTATAACCTGGTGACGGACGACTTGGGCCGTTACGAGGCCACCAATGACCCCATTCATAAACGGCTGTTTCATGTGCCGACGCTGCGCAACATCGCCCTCACCGCGCCGTATCTCCACATCGGAACCGTCCCCAGCCTGGAAGAAGCGGTGCGGGTGATGGCGGTGACGCAACTCAGGAAAGAATTGTCCGATCGGCAGGTGGAGGATATCGTAGCTTTTCTGAACAGCCTGACGGGTAGGTTTCCCTCGCGAGCACACCCCAAGAGATGACTGTCTTGTTGCCGAAATATTTATCTATGCTATTGTTTTTAACATAAATTATAAACTCTGTTCAGAGCCAAACGACAGGCTCCCGTTACGTGTACACTGACAGCAACTAACCCTATAAAGGAGCCTCTGGTGAGTAAGCAAATTTATGCCTGGATCGTCGCTGCAACCCTTGCTGCGCCGGTTTTGGCCGCGCCCGCCCATGCCGGTAGCTACATCATTAAAGACGTTAAAGAAGCCCAGCCCGGGCACTGGATATTGCTGGGCTTGCACTGGGTAGAGGGGTTGCATGAGATTGAGGTGAAGTTGGCAACCGATAAGGACCAGTCCGCCATCGGCACCTTTATTCGCGCCTACTTTTATGACCAGGACAAAAACCTGCTCATTAAATATGAAAACCCTCCTGCGGCGGGCTCCAAAACTCCCGACGGTGAGGTGACGTTATTCGCCAAGCCCGGCAAGTTCACCAAGAATAAGGTAGAGACCCTGTATTTTCCGATCACCGATGAAATCGCGGAAAAATGGAAGAGTGTGGTGGTAGTGTTCGGCGATTCGAAACACGCTACGGCGCGGGTTCACCCGGAAGGCAAGCTCGCTGACTACGTGTTTGATGAAAAGAAGTGGGTGAAGTGACGTACTGTTTCCGCCATCTTCCGCGATGAACGCTAATGAGTGCCGCGTAATAGACCCTCAACGCTCAGCACGGTAGGGCGGGTTAGCTCAGCGTAACCCGCGCCGGATGCGGATTTCATGCGGCGCAATACGCTGCGCTATTGCGCCCTACGCGCTGGACACCTTGAGAGAGATGTTGCCGCCCCTAGCCAAGCGCCTGGCGGGTGCGAACGGCAGACCGGAGGTGAGAGTTATAGATTTGTCGTAGGTCTCCACCCTAACCTTCCCGGAGGGGAAGATTGAAGTAGGGTGGGCACGCCGTTTGTGCCCACGTATTTCATTATTCACCAAACATCCCTTCCTCCAATTTAGTATCGGTAGTTCCCCAATCCTCCGGGTAGATGTCCTGTTTTACATAGCGAGAAAATGTTGAGTAAGGCCATAAAGCGGCGCGCTCGCAGTGTCCATGCTTCACCGGGTTGTAATGAATGTAATCAACGTGGCGTATAAAATCGCCGTCATCCCGGATTTGATGTTCCCAATAGCGCCGCTGCCAAATCGTGGATTCCCTGTGTTTGCGCTTCGAGGGCGTTATCCAGTCTTCACGTTTGTATTGACTCGCGCAGGCCAGGCTGACCTTGCGTTTAATCATGCCCCAGCGAGTGGCAAAGTCGTGGTCACTCTCAGGCAATGTCCAGATGCAATGCAAATGATCCGGTAACAATACCCAGGCATCAATGGTAAACGGGCGCAAGCTCTGCACCTGCTTAATCGCATGACGCAGTGCCGTCCGGATGGGTTCTTCGCATAATATTGCTTGGCGGCGGTAGGTGACCACAGTGAAGAAATAAGTAGCCCCCGCTACGTATGCGTGCCGGTATCGTGGCATGGTTATACCGTCTTGTTGTTCACCCTCTCATTGCGCGTGGGCACAAACGGCGTGCCCACCCTACTTGGCTGTTAGGGCGAGGTTATTCAATGTAAAGATCAACAATCGCATGTCTTCTATCTTTGTCTGTGAGTACCCTGACAAATCCACCATGTTTGAACTCAGCGGGTTGCACGCTGAATTCAACGTCAACCGCAAATTCAGGCCCCACCTTCGGAAGCCCAAGTGTGTGGCTAGTGCCTTTGGCGGGAATTTGTTCGAAGTGGTAGCCTACCAATAACAACGGGAAATCATCGGGAGAGATTTCTACGGAGCAGGTGGTCAGCACGTCAGTCGTGACAGGAGATTCACACTCGACTACGCGAAGCGATCCCGGCGGAGATGGGATATTGAGAATCCTCGCTACCATTTGTGGCTGACGGTAAATGTCGAAGAACCAGACAACGGAAATCGCAACCCCAATAAAGGCTGCTACCCAAGTGAGTTTCTTTCGGATTTGAGGCCACGCCATCCTTCTATCCCTAACTAGAATTACACCCTAAACGGTTAGCTAAATTATACACCTTCTACCTAGTGTGGATTTTCTAGGAAGGTTGGCTATTAGGCCCGCTCTAATACCGGCTTCAGATATTGACCCGTGTAGGAATGGGGCTGCGCAGCAATGTCTTCCGGTGTGCCGGTGGCGATGATTTCGCCGCCCTTGTCGCCGCCTTCGGGGCCGAGGTCTATCACCCAGTCGGCGGTTTTGATGACATCCAAGTTGTGTTCGATGACGACGATGGTGTTGTTGCGGTCGCGCAGGCTATGCAGCACGCCGAGTAGTTGTTCGATGTCGTGGAAGTGCAGGCCGGTGGTGGGTTCGTCGAGGATGTACAGCGTGTTGCCGGTGTCGCGGCGCGATAGTTCGCGCGATAATTTGACGCGCTGGGCCTCGCCGCCGGAGAGGGTGGTGGCGTTCTGGCCGAGCTTGAT
>DATMXC010000101.1:0-6416 GCA_035561915.1 Gammaproteobacteria bacterium | reverse complement strand
CGCTGCACACCGCCTGTGCGCCGCAGTCCGTCACGCTCACGCTCACCGACGAGATTGATATTTCCCGCGGCAACATGCTGGTGCGCTCTGCGCAGCCGCCACGAGTGGAGAAGGAATTCAGCGCCATGCTGTGCTGGATGAGCGACGAGCCGTTTGCGCCCCATCGCAAATACCTCATTAAACACACTACACAAACTGTCAAGGCCATGATGCCTGAGATCGAATACAAGGTGGACATCAACACCCTGGCACACAACGCGGCGGCTGAATTAAAGATGAATGACATCGCACGTGTGCGGGTCAAGACCCTGAAACCACTGCTCTGCGACACCTACCTCGCCAACCGAGCCACCGGCGCCTTCATCGTCATAGACGAGCACAGCAACAACACCGTCGCGGCGGGAATGATTGAGGGCGCGCCCTAACTTCTCTTCTCTTGTTAAGTGAAGTGAGAGCGAGGCAGGACTGAATACTCCTGCCTCGCCGTCAAAAAAAACGGGCGCCGAGGCGCCCGTTTAAACAACTATTATTGTTATTAGGTAGACTTAGAAGCTGTGCTTGATACCCACCGCAAACGAGCTGGGGTCTTCGCCAGGGGCAACTGCTCCTGTCGCATTGCTCGAACCTGTGGTACCCAGGCCGTAAGTGCCCGCGGAGTCGTTGCTAAGAGTGGTGTACAGGCCATACACCACGGTGCGCTTGGACATGTGGTGGTCAATACCGATGGCCCAGTAGTTGGCGCCGGTATCCGAGGCAGTATCGTCATCCGCATTGGCATAGGCAAGCTTGAAGGTGTTGTTGCCCATATTATGCGACAAAGCGAGGTACCAAGCATCATGGTCAAGATGGGCAGACGCTGGAGAGCTATTACCCCCATCCAGGGTCTCATAAATGACGCCGAAGGTGGTGGCGCCGCCAAAGGTGAAGCTACCGCCTATCTTGTCGGCTGTGCCGTCGACGCCATCATCGGCGTGGGCGTAGGTGGCATACCACGGGCCGTTGGAGTAATTGACCTGTGCGCCCCACGGATTAACATCAGAACCGCCGGGCGTCTCATCCGCGCCGTATTGCAGGTGGCCGCTGAAACCGTTCATGTTGGGCAGAAACCAGATGACGGCGTTACCGATACCGCTGTCGTATGCTCCTCCGCCGTTCATGATCGAGGAATGGTCGGCTATGGTGTCATTGAAGATGTCGAGACCGCCGGTAGAGGTCTTGTAGGGTTGGCCATGGAAGCCCAGGGCTACGGTACCGAAGGCGCCCGCCAGACCGGCGTAACCGTCCTTACCGCCCTGGTTAAAGAGGCTGCCGTCGTCCATTCCAACATGAGACTTCATCAGGAACACGGCCTTCAAGCCGTTGCCCAGGCCTTCCCAGCCGGAGATGGCGAGATCAGAACCATTGTTGGCGACATTGGTGCTGTCATCCGTACCGTTGTCGGTCACTTCAACAGCCAGATTGGCATGGCCGGAAATCGTTACATTGCCTTCATCTGCCAGCGCGGCCATCGGACCGGCGATGGCGCCTGCGATTGCTACAGCAAGTAATTTCTTGTTCATTCGTTTCTCCTTAATTAGGGTTACAAAGCGTCTATTGACGGGGGTAAATATACCAAGCCTGTTCAGCATTGCAACAGTTTTTTTGAAAAAAACCACAAAATATTTTTATTGTTGTAAAAAAGATACAAAAATTTGGGGTTTTTAGCTAGTTTTGCCCATTAAGTTATACTATAAGCTTTGCAAAGGTTAGGAAACGCGAATTTTGACTCCAGGACGCAACGAACCCTGTCCCTGCGGCAGCGGCCTAAAGTATAAAAAATGCCACGGCGCAGCCACATCGGCAGCACCTCAAGCCGGTACTGAGCCTCGTCGGGTCATTCCCATCACCATGACGGGGCCGAACAGGGCCGCCCAGGCCGGCACGCCGCGCCCCTGTGGGGACTGTTCGCTGTGCTGCGACGGCTGGCTCAGGACGCATGTGCTCGGCCATGATATTTATCTCGGCCACCCCTGTGCCTACAGCGACGGGCATCGTTGCACCATACATGAAAGACGGCCGGAAGATCCATGCCGCGTCTTTTTCTGCGGCTGGGCGGAGGCAGGAAGTCATCTGCCGGAGTGGATGTGGCCCAAGGAAAGCAAGGTGATTGTACTAACCGGCCGCTCCAGTTGGCGCGGGCAGCCGGTGGATGTGCTGGTCTCGGCCGGGCGCGACCCGGATGAAAAGGTGCTGACCTGGTATCGTGACTATTCCGCCAAAACGATGCGCCCATTTATGTATCAGATCAATGAACAGTGGTTTGGTTATGGCCCCGCGGCCTTTCAGCAGGAGATGGCGGCCAAGGTAGCCAGGGGAGAACCGTTGTGGACGTGAGCTGCAGGGAAAAGATACAAGGAAAAGCTAAACACACCGCCTTTTAATAAGGCTTGTATCGTTTCCCTGACTTTAAAATGGCTGGGGGACGAGGATTCGAACCTCGGTTAACGGAGTCAGAGTCCGTAGTCCTACCGCTAGACGATCCCCCAATCAAGCAGCAGCGTATAGCAGTAGGTGCTAAGCGCGGGCGCTATTAGCGCTTGGAGTACTGCGGCGCTCTGCGTGCCTTGTGCAGGCCCACTTTCTTACGCTCGACTTCGCGGGCGTCGCGGGTGACGAAGCCTGCCTTGCGCAAGGCAGGGCGTAGGGCCGCGTCGTATTGGAGCAGGGCGCGGGTGATGCCGTGCCGGATGGCGCCGGCCTGGCCGCTGCTGCCGCCGCCCCGCACCACCACGCTGATGTCGAAGGTATCGACCAGGTTGACCGTCTCCAAGGGTTGCCGCACCAGCATGCGCGCGGTTTCGCGCCCGAAGTAATTGTCGAGGGTGCGTCGGTTGACGGTGATGGCGCCCTTGCCGGGCTTGATATAGACGCGCGCGGTGGAACTCTTGCGGCGGCCTGTGCTGTAGTAAAGTTTGTCTGCCATAGTTGTCTGCTAAATGTCCAGGATTTGCGGTTGCTGCGCGGCGTGCTGATGCTGGCTGCCGGCATACACCTTGAGTTTGCGAAACATGTCGCGCCCCAACGGGCCCTTCGGCAACATGCCCTTGACAGCGATCTCGAGCACCTGCGCCGGGGCCTTTTGGATGAGCTTGGCGAAGGTGATGGTCTTGAGCCCGCCAATGTAGCCGGAGTGCCGATGGTAGAGCTTGTCTTGGGCCTTGTTGCCTGTGACCCGCACCTTTTCGGCGTTGACGACGATAATATAGTCGCCAGCGTCCATGTAGGGGGTGAATTCCGCTTTGTGCTTGCCGCGCAGGCGGCGGGCGATCTCGCTCGCGAGCCGGCCCAGGGTCTTGCCCGCGGCATCTACCACATACCAGTCACGCCGGACGGTCTCGGACTTGGCGTTAAAGGTCTTCATTGCGCTGCTCCCGATGTACAAAGACTGAGAATTCTACCTAAATGCACGGTCCGCGGCAAGTCTGATGATTATCCAAGGCTCATTGCCTCTTCACCAATACGAGGCCCAACCGCGACTCCCCATCGCTTGGCGGCGCTCAACCTCGCTCATGACGTTACGAAATGACGGTAGAACCAGCGCTTGCCCATTTCCACCATAACCAGATAGACCGCAACCATAGCCCCGAGGATAACAAAAAAGGCTGGCGGCAGTGGCACAAACCCGAGCTGCGCGGCCAGGGGGGTGTAAGGGAGCAGCGCCCCAACGGCGACCACGATCAAAGAACTCCAAATCAACCAAGCATGGGGTCTGGACTTGAACGGATTGCCGCGGGTGCGGATTACAAAGATCACTAATACCTGCGTGGCGAGCGATTCCACAAACCAGCCGGTTTGAAACAGGGCCTCGCCGGCGTGCAAGAACTTGAGCATCACGTAAAAAGTGAGAAAATCAAACACGGAACTGACTGGCCCGATGCTCAACATGAAATTACGCACGAAGGCCATATCCCAGTGGCGCGGGCGCTTGAGATCGTCTTCATCCACGCTGTCCAGGGGAATCGCGATCTCGGAGATGTCATAGAGGAAATTGTTGAGCAGGATCTGCAACGGCAGCATGGGGATAAACGGCAGGACCAGCGCCGCCCCGGCCATGCTGAACATGTTGCCGAAGTTGGAGCTGGTCGCCATCATGATGTACTTCATGACATTGCCGAAAGTGCGGCGGCCTTCCAGTACGCCGTCGTGGAGCACGTGTAGATCCCGCCTCAGCAAAATCATCTCCGCCGCCTCTTTGGCGACATCCACGGCGCTGTCCACCGAGATCCCGATGTCCGCCGAGTGCAGCGAGGGCGCGTCATTGACGCCATCGCCGAGATAACCCACGGTATGGCCCCGCGCCTTGAGCGCCAGGATGATGCGGTTTTTTTGCGCGGGCGTGACGCGGCAAAAGAGATTGACGGCCTCGACATGCGCCTGCAGCGCCTGGTCGTCCAACTGCTGGATTTGTGACCCGTTCAGCATACCGGTGACCGCCAGCCCCAACTCCTTGCACACGTGACGGGTAACGAGTTCATTGTCGCCGGTGATGACCTTGACCGCCACACCACTGCCCGCGAGTGCGGCCAGCGCCCCCGCCGCGCTTTGTTTCGGAGGATCTAGAAAGGCCGCCAAACCGGCAAACACCAGTCCGGTCTCATCGCTCACTACCGCGTGCGGATGGTCGCGCGCCACCTCACGAAAGGCGATGCCGAGCACCCGGAAGCCCTCGCGGCCCAGGTCATCATAGAGTGATTGAATCCTGGAGAGCGTCGCCTGATCGAGCGGCTGGTGCGCTGCTTCGGCGCCGGCAGCGTAGTGAGTGGAGAGACGCAGAATATCCTCCGGCGAGCCCTTGACCGCGAGGAGCCGCGTAGTCCCGTTGTCAACCAGCACCGACACGCGCCGCCGCTCGAAATCAAACGGCACCTCGTCTATCTTTTTCCAAGCGCTGACGTCAATCTCTTCGTGTTCGAGGATGGCCTCATCGAGCGGACTTTTAAGGCCGGTTTCAAAATAGCTGTTGAGGTAGGCGAGCCTGAGCACTTCTGAGCTGTCGCGCCCGTACGCGTCGAGGTGGCGCTCGAGACGAATGTGCGCCTCTGTGAGCGTGCCGGTCTTGTCGGTGCAGAGTACATCCATACTGCCCAGGTTTTGTATCGCTATCATCTGTTTGACGACGACGTGCTTTTTGGCCATGCGCAGCGCGCCGCGCGCCAGCGTGACCGTCACCACCATCGGCAGCAGTTCCGGCGTCAATCCCACCGCAAGCGCCAACGCAAACAGCAGCGACTCCAGCATCGGCCGGTGAAACAGCGCATTTACCAATAAGACAAACACTACAAGCAGGAAGGTCATGCGCAGGATGAGCAGGCCGAACTGGCGGGTGCCCAGCTCAAAGGCGGTGCGCGGGGCCTTGCGGGCAAGCGTTTGGGCAATGCCGCCGACAGACGTTTCCGCGCCTGTCGCGCACACCAGTATCTTCGCCATACCGCTCACTACCGAGGCGCCCATGAACACCGTGTTCTGTGCGCCGCCCATCTCCTCGACGGTGCCCGCAAGGTCGCCCGGGTGCTTTTCGACCGGGTAGGGCTCGCCGGTGAGCAGGGCCTGGTTGACGAAGAAATCGCGTGCCTCCAGCACACGGCCATCGGCGGACACGATGTCACCGGCGGTCAGCAGCACGATGTCGCCGGGGACGATCTTGGCGACCATCACCTCGCGCGGTTGACCGTCGCGCACTGCTTGCGCGTGCACGGCGACCGACTGGCGCAACTTTTCCGCCGTGCGTTCGGCATGCCGTTCCTGTGCGAAGTCGAGCGCGACGCTGGCTATCACCATGACGCCGATGATCAGCGCTCCCGCCACCTCACCGGTGAAGGCCGACACCGCCGACGCGGCGAGCAACAGCAAAATCAGCGGATTATTGAGGCGCAGCAAAAACTGAATCATCAGAGCCCGCTCAGGCCTTTTTTGCAATACGTTAGGCCCGTAGCGGCGTAGCCGGTCCTTCGCCTCGGCCTGGGTCAACCCTTCCAGATGCGCGTCGAGCCGGGCAAGCAGCGCGTCGAGCGGAAGGTTCCAAAATGCAGCTTCGATTGTTTTAGCGGGCTGTGACACAGGGAAAGTATACTCCCCCAATCTGTTGCGTTATGCTTATCGTCAGTAGATCGCCAAGGAGGTAACTCGGTATGCGTGTGCTCTCTTTTTTGCTCGTCAGTCTGTTCAGCGCCGTTGTCTGTGCCGCCGGCAACGATAACGACACCTACGACAAAGACTCTATCCTCAAAGAGGCCAACTCCTTCTTCGGCGAGACCACGGCGGGGCTTGCCGGGGTGATCGAAAAGGCCTTTGCCGACCAGGGCCGCCCAAACGGCTATATCAAAGGTGAAGAGGTGAGCGGCGCTTTAGGTGTGGGGCTGCGCTATGGCAATGGCAGT
>DATMXC010000100.1:0-3016 GCA_035561915.1 Gammaproteobacteria bacterium | reverse complement strand
GTCTGGCAATGGTCGCATCATCTGCATCCACAGTCAGATAGCCAAAACGCAGATTTTCCATGCCGTCATCGCTGAATTTGTTGCCATAACCGTCGGGCTTCCAGCGGCTATCACCCTGATGGTTACGGTTAGTGGCGTAATAAAGTGAAAGAGTGGTCATGGCGTTCCTCCCTGGTTAGGTTTTTTATGAAATTAGCCCAGCAAAAGTAATAACAACACATTTCATAGCATGTTGTATAGCAGTGGTCAACCACCAAATGCCCGTTGTGTAGCGAGCAAGTAAACTGTCCTAAGTTGTAGCACATGATCTGTCCGGTTTTATAGTGGCCTTCCACAGGGGGGCAAGCTATGAACCGGACAGCATTCATGCAGGAGCTACGCAAGATGCGATTTGAAGAGGCATATAAAGGCTGGACAGAGAAGCGCTTAAGCCAAAGTGAAGCGGCCGAAATCCTCGGCGTGTGTGACCGCACCTTTCGGCGGTATGTGCAGCGCTTCGAGGGCGATGGGGTCGAAGGATTGATTGACTCCCGCCTGCAGCACGTATCACACCGGCGCGCGCCGGTCGACGAAGTCATCGCGTTGACCACGCTGTATACCACACGATACAGCGGCTGGAATACCCGGCACTTCCATGAGCGCTATCAACAAGACGGCGGCCCGCGCAGTTACACCTGGGTGAAGAGCGCCTTGCAGAAAGCCGGCGTCGTCAAGCGCGGTAAAGGCAAAGGCGCCCACCGTAAGCGGCGCGCACGGCGCGCCCTGCCGGGCATGATGATCCATCAGGACGGTAGTACTCATCTGTGGGTACCGGGGGTGTACTGGGATTTGATCGTAACGATGGACGATGCCACCAATGAGCACTACTCGATGTTTTTTGTCGAGCAGGAAGGCACCGCCTCGAGTTTTCGTGGGGTGCGTGAGGTGATTGAGCAGCACGGCCTGTTTTGCTCGTTCTACAGCGACCGGGGCAGCCATTACTGGACGACCCCGGAAGGGGGCGGCAAGGTCGACAAGGTTAATTTGACCCAGTTTGGCCGCGCCCTCCAGCAGCTGGGCATTGAGCAGATCGCGGCCTATTCCCCCGAAGCACGGGGTCGCTCCGAGCGCATGTTTCGTACCCACCAAGAGCGTTTAGTGAAGGAGCTGGCGCTGGAAGGCATTACCACCCTGGATGCCGCCAATCGTTACCTGAAAGAGGTCTATCAACCCGCATTCAATCAACGCTTTACGGTGTCGGCTGCGGAAACGGGCTGCGCCTTTGTGCCGGTCGTGGGCGTGACCCTGGATAACATTTTGTGTGAGCACTTTGAACGAACGGTCGGCAAGGATAACTGTGTGCGGTTTGAAACCCTGTGTTTACAGATTCCCCCGGATCAGCACCGGATGCATTACGTCAAAGCCACCGTTCAGGTGCGGCGTTATACGGATGGGCGCTTGGGGGTATTTCATGGGCCGCGCTGTTTGGCCCGTTATGAGGCCAATGGCCAGGGACAACACGATGCCATGACTCACGCGGCGTAACGCCCTCCCGCCGTTCTATTGTGACGTTAATGAATGAGAGAAAAAAACAACACGTTTACGCCCCGATCCGCTGCGTGAACGGCCTTCCGAGCCGGGGAGGTTGTCTAAAACCAAAAGCGGACAGTTGATGTGCTACAAAACCGGACATTTCTATTTGTTGCTAGATAGTGTCGTCACGAGAAGAGATATGAGATAATTTGCAAATCACTTTTGATTTTTGGGAGGTTTGCAATGGATTTGGCGTATCGTCGGCACGACATATCGGATCACGTCTGGGCGTTACTGGAAGGGCATTTGCCAGGCCGCCCCGGTGTCTGGGGCGGCCTGGCACACGATAACCGGCAATTTATTAATGCGGTGTTCTGGATTTTGAGGACGGGCGCACCGTGGCGTGACTTGCCACCGTCGTATGGCGGCTGGAAGAACACACATCGCCGCTTTTGTCGCTGGCGTGACAAAGGTGTCTGGGAGGCCTTGCTGGAGCAGGTGATTGACGAGCCCGACTACGAATGGCTGATGATCGATGCCAGCCACATCAAGATTCACCCCCATGCAGCGGGTGCCAAGGGCGGCAATCAGGCCATGAGCCTGACAAAAGGGGGCTCAATACCAAGCTACATTTGGCCGTGGATGCGCATGGTATGCCGATCCGAGCCATTATTACGCAAGGTACCACTGCAGATTGTACGCAGGCTGCACAATTGATTGAAGGGATCAGCGCCGAACACCTGCTCGCCGACAAAGGCTACGACAGTGATGCTATCGTTGAGCAGGCCATCGCGCAGGGTATGATGCCGGTCATTCCGCCCCGCAAAAACAGGACAACACAACGAGACTATGACAAGCACCTCTACCGACATCGCCATCTTGTTGAGAACGCATTTCTACACCTCAAACGCTGGCGAGGCATCGCTACACGCTACGCTAAAAATGCGGCCTCATTCCTCGCGGCGGTTCACGTACGATGCCTTGCGCTTTGGCTTGCTATCTCGTGACGACACTATCTAGTGTTTGGATGATCTCCTTCAAGATCCAAGATTTCCAAAGTACAGACCGGTGGGATCCGTATAGTTAACCGGATTGCCACCCACATAGGCGTGCTGGTTAATCCCCCCGCAAGCCCGATCGGATCCCGCTGCGTAAACCTTCCTATGCTCGGGTCATAATATCTGGCGCGGTAGTAGATGAGGCCGGTCTCGTCCGGTTCTCTGCCGGTGTAGCCGTACTGCGCGATGCTGCCGCTGGCGGTGACGGCGAGTTTGTTGCCCCAGGCGTCATAGAGCTGGGTGCCGAGGGTGGCGCCGCTGGTGTCGGATTTGTAGCTGCGGTTGCCGAGCGGGTCGTAGCCGTAGGCTTCGCTGGTGACGGGGGTGGTGGCGCTGCCGGCCTTTTCGGTGGCGGTCTTGCGGTTGCCGACGCCGTCATAGGTGTAGTCATTCTGGCTGATGACAGCGCCGCTGCTGCCAGTGAGGCGGTTGACGATCTGTTGCAG
>DATMXC010000099.1:0-8058 GCA_035561915.1 Gammaproteobacteria bacterium | reverse complement strand
GCGAAAACAATCTGTGGGCATTGCAATGCCTGCGGGAGGCGGGATACCGCTATAGCTCAAGCATTTATCCTATCCGGCATGATCACTACGGCATGCCGAATGCGCCGCGTTTCGCATTTTATCCCAACGAAGGCCAAGGGTTATTGGAGGTGCCGGTCACGACGATCAGGCTGTTCAATCGCAAGCTGCCTATCGGCGGAGGTGGGTACTTCCGTTTGCTGCCTTACCCTCTTTCGCGCTGGTGCATGCGGCAGGTCAATCGGCGCGACGGCCAGGCCTGCATCTTCTATTTTCACCCCTGGGAGATAGATCCCGACCAGCCGCGCCTACCGGGCATCAGCCTCAAGACCCGCTTTCGTCACTATTTGAATCTAAGGCAGATGGAGCCGCGGCTGAGATCGCTGCTCAAGGACTTCCGGTGGGACAGGATGGACAGGATATTTCTGGCATCATGAGGCCTTTGCAAAACGTTGCCCGTTCAGGAGGCGGTCATGACTGTCCTAGCCCAAGATGAGCGTGGGGTCGTGCGTCATTCGCCTGTTACGCAAGTGGTAACCAAGGAACTGCAACCCGCCGATGTCGCCCGCTGGGAGGGGTTTGTCGAGGCTGCCTCTGGCGCCACGTTCTTTCATCGCGCCGGTTGGAAGACGGTTATCGAACGCGCCTTTGGGCATCGCACTCATTTTCTCTACGCCGAGTCGGGCGGCCGTATTGTAGGCATACTGCCGCTGGCCGAGGTGAAGAGCCGGTTGTTCGGTCACAGCCTGGTGAGTCTGCCGTTCTGCGTCTATGGCGGAATTGTGGCCGAGACGCAGGCCGCCCGGCAGTCGCTTGACCAGGCGGCCCAAGCATTGGCCGCGCGTTTGGATGTAGACCATCTGGAATACCGCAATCTCGCGCCGCAACACCCTGATTGGGTGTGCAAGGATTTGTATGTCACCTTCAGAAAGCCGATAGATTCCGATGAGGAAAAGAACATGCTCGCCATTCCGCGTAAGCAGCGCGCGATGGTGCGTAAGGGAATCAAGGCCGGCCTCACGAGCGAGATCGATGAGGATGTAGGCCGCTTTTTTAGCGCCTATTCGCAGAGCGTACACCGGCTCGGCACGCCGGTATTCGCCAAAAATTACTTCGCTATCCTTAAGGAAGTATTCGGAACCGGCTGTGAGATATTGACGGTGACCTTGGACGGACGCGTGATCAGCAGCGTGCTTAATTTTTATTTTCGCGACGAGGTGCTGCCATACTACGGCGGCGGCACGGACCAGGCGCGCGACGTCGCCGGCAACGATTTCATGTATTGGGAGGTCATGCGCCGCGCCGCTGCGCGGGGCTGCAAAATATTCGATTACGGCCGCAGCAAACGCGGCACGGGCTCTTACGATTTCAAGATAAACTGGGGTTTCGAGCCGCAGCCGCTGCATTACGAGTACAAACTCTATCGCGCCAAGGTAGTGCCGGATCACAACCCGCTCAATCCGAAATATCAATTGTTCATAAAATTATGGCAGCGATTACCGTTGTCGATGGCCAATCTGATCGGCCCCTACGTTGTAAAAAATCTGGGTTAGGGCGATGCAGGACGTGCTCTACCTTACCCATCGCATCCCTTATCCGCCCAACAAGGGGGACAAGGTGCGTTCGTATCATTTTCTGAAATATTTATCCGTCCGTTACCGGGTGCACCTCGCCACCTTCGTGGACGATGCCGATGACTGGCAACACGTCGAGACGGTGCGCAAACTCTGCGGCGAATCTCATTTCGTCCGGCTCAATCCCGTCCTCGCCAGAATCAGCAGCCTCACGGGTTTGATCCGGCGCGCGCCGTTGAGTCTTTTTTATTATCGGGACGAGCGACTACAGCGTTGGGTGAGTGAGCTGTTGAACAGGCTGCCCGTGAAGTACATCGTGGTGTTTTCCTCGGTCATGGCGCAGTATGCGATGCGCGCCGGGGAAGCCCGCCGTATTGTGGATTTTGTTGACGTGGACTCGGACAAGTGGAAGCAGTATGCGCTGACCAAACCCTGGCCACTCAGTTTGATATACAAGCGCGAGGCCGAGCAGTTGTTGCGTTATGAGCGCGAGGTGGCGCAAGCCTTCGACGCCTCGGTATTTGTGTCGGATGCCGAAGCGAAATTGTTCAGACAACTTGCCCCGGAGAGCGCTGCCAAGACCTATGCCATTCACAACGGAGTGGACGCGGAGTATTTCTCGCCGCAGAGAGACTATGTAAATCCTTATGGCGTCGCTGAACGTGTGCTAGTCTTTACCGGTGCGATGGACTATTGGCCCAACGTGGATGCCGCGGAATGGTTTGCGCGCAAGATATTTCCGGCGGTGCATGCGAAATGGCCGGACAGCCGATTTTACATTGTCGGTGCGCGGCCGGTCCCTGCTGTGATGAAATTAGCGGAACTGGCGGGTGTCGTTGTCACCGGCACGGTAGCCGATATACGGCCCTATCTTGCCCATACAGAGATCGCCGTCGCGCCGCTGCGCATCGCTCGGGGCATACAAAACAAGGTGCTGGAGGCGATGGCGATGGCCAAGCCTGTGATCGCCTCGGCCGAGGCAGCCGAGGGTATTTCCGCGAGTGTGGGCGAGGAATTGCTGGTCGCGGTGGGAGAGGATCAGTTCATTTCCAAAATCAACTTACTGCTTGAAGACTACAACGGAGCCACCATAGGCCGGGCCGGGCGTGAGCGAGTGCTCGCCGATTATTCTTGGGATACCAATATCGGCGAGATCGAAAGCTTGGTTAAGGCCTAATTCCATGGTGAAGCTTTTTTCACCGCAGAGGGCGCAGGGGGAGTATCAAATAAATACACAACCGCAGAGGACGCAGAGGATCACAAAGGCAAATACACAAACCATCAAGGATGTAGAGGGGTAACATCAAAAGGGTTTGTTTCTCCTCCGCGTCCTCCGTGGTGAATTGTTTTTTGTTGTTTTGAATGAAAATTGGAATAACACCATGAAGATTGAATCAGAGCTGGTTATATCAGCGCCGCTGAATCCGCCCGCACAGCGCAGGACTTGGCTGCTTGCGACGGTCGTGACGACCTTAGCAATGGTGTGGCTGGTCATGTGGTATGCGGAAACACTGCTCTCCATCGTGGCCATCTGGAAGCGTTCCGAGACCTTCGCGCATGGCTTCTTGATTTTTCCCATCAGCGCCTATCTGGTGTGGACACGGCGCACGCTGCTGGCAAAGGTAACGCCCCGCCCGGATTATCTGGGGTTGCTGATCATGGGCGGACTGGGCTTCGGCTGGCTGTTTGCCGATCTCGGTGGGGTGCTGGTCGTCGCCCAATACTGTCTGGTGGCCATGATCCCAGCCACGGTATGGGCTGTGCTCGGGCCGCAAGTGGTGCGTGCCATCGCCTTTCCCCTTGGGTTCCTGTTCTTCGCCGTCCCCGCCGGAGAATTCCTGATTCCGTACATGATGAACTTCACTGCCGATTTCGTCGTGGCTGCATTGCAACTGTCCGGCATACCGGTATACCGGGAAGGCACATTTTTCACCATACCCAGCGGCCAGTGGTCCGTGGTGGAAGGCTGCAGCGGCCTGCGCTACCTGATCGCCTCGTTCACCCTGGGTTGCCTGTATGCCTATCTGACCTACCGCAGCACCAGACGCAGGTTGATTTTTGCCTTGCTGTCTCTGATCGTTCCCATTGTTGCCAACTGGTTGCGCGCGTACATGATCGTGATGATCGCCCATTTGAGCGACATGCGGCTGGCGTTGGGGATTGATCATTACATTTATGGCTGGGTTTTCTTCGGCATCGTTATGATGTTGCTGTTCTGGGTTGGCTCTTTCTGGCGCGAGGACCTGCAAGCGCCACTGCCGGAAGGGAGTGGGTCCGTTGCTCTCCCGATTCACAAACCCGCACAGCCGGGCAGATTTTTCATCGCGGGAATCACGGCGCTGGCCGTTGCCGCCCTATGGCCCGCCTACGCAATGTATTTGGAGAGCGCCCCGGTCAAGACCCAGGGGTTGGTGATTGAGCTGCCGGATACCGCCGGGGGATGGAGTCGGCAGGCTACTCCCATTGCCGACTGGCAGCCGCACTATATAGGCACCGACGCGCAGGTCATGCAGACCTACGGCAAGGACGGAAAAACCGTCAGCGTGTATCTGGGCTATTACCGGACCCAGCGTCAAAATGCGGAACTTATCAATTCCCAGAATTACATGATCAAGCAAAAGCATCCTGTATGGAGCAATGTAGGGGAGGGGACTCGCGAAATTTCTCTATCCGGCGGGAAGGCAACGATCCAGCAAACCTTGTTGCGTGCGCCGGCTCAGCGGCTGTTGATCTGGAGCTGGAATAGGCTGGCGGGCACTAATACCGTCAATCCCTATCTGGCGAAACTGTTGCTCGCAAAATCGAAACTGCTTGGGCAACATGATGATGGCGCAGCGATCGTCATTGCAGCGCCGTATGCGGTTGAGGAATCTCCGGAAAAGGCTGCATCGGTGCTGCAGGCGTTTGTTCAGGATATGCTGCCGACAATTCAAAAAAGTCTCGGCAATGTGTCACAACAATAAGCCACAGAGGCAGTGCCTCAAGCAGGACATGGCAGGACAGCAACGCTCGAAAAGGCTCCGCTTATCGTGCATGTGTGATCCCCCACTTGGGGAATCCTGAAGAATGCAGAAGGCAGGGTCTTGCGGCGCGAGAGAAGGCCGAGCGCCTTTTTAGTATCGAGGCCATGGCGCAGAATTATATGGATGTCTATGACCGGCTGCTGCAAGGCAGGCAGGTTTCAGTATTAAAAGAGAGTCAATAGATGTGCGGCATCGTCGGTTTATTTGATGTACATGCGCAGCGCGAGATGAATCGTCCGTTGCTGGAGCGTATGAATCAGTCTCAGTTTCATCGCGGGCCGGACGAAGGCGGTGTGCACTTTGAACCCGGCTTAGGGTTGGGACACCGGCGGCTCTCGATCATTGATCTCTCCAGCGGGCAGCAACCCCTATTCAATGAAGACGGCAGTGTGGTGGTGGTATTCAACGGGGAGATCTATAACTTCCCTGACTTGATGGAGGAATTAAAGAAACTCGGTCACACCTTTCGCACTCACTGTGATACCGAAGTCATCGTCCATGCCTGGGAAGAGTGGGGCGAGGCCTGTGTGCAGCGCTTCCGCGGAATGTTCGCCTTCGGTCTATGGGATCGCAACCGGCATACCCTTTTTCTTGCGCGCGATCGCCTGGGCGTGAAGCCGCTTTACTATGCAGTGCTCCCCGACGGTACCTTCCTGTTTGGGTCGGAACTCAAATCCCTGCTGGTTCATCCTGGCTTACAGCGTGAGCTGGATCCCTTTGCCATTGAGGACTATTTCGCATACGGCTACGTCCCTGAGCCGCGCACGATATTTAAACATGCACTGAAACTCTCACCGGGTCATACACTCACCCTGCAACGAGGACAGCCCTTGGCGCAGCCCAAACAATATTGGGATATAACGTTCAAGCCCGGTCCGGCCATCTCGGAACAAGATGCGCGCGAAGAGCTGATTGTCAGATTACGCGAAGCCGTTAAAATCCGTTTGATCTCGGAAGTCCCGTTGGGCGCCTTTCTTTCCGGGGGTGTGGACTCGAGCGCAGTGGTGGCGATGATGGCGGGCCTCTCGACGGAACCGGTCAATACCTGCTCGATCTCCTTTGGCGACCCGGCCTTCAATGAGTCGGCCTATGCGCAACAGGTCGCGGACCGTTACCGCACCCGCCATCGTGTCGAACAGGTGGACAAAGACGACTTCGATCTGGTGGATCGGCTCGCCACGCTGTATGACGAACCCTATGCCGACAGTTCCGCCATCCCGACCTACCGGGTCTGTGAGCTCGCGCGCAAAACGGTGACGGTGGCGCTGTCGGGCGACGGCGGCGATGAAAATTTTGCCGGTTACCGGCGCTACCGCTATCATCTTTATGAAGAACGGCTGCGGAGCTTGCTGCCGTTGGCCTTGCGCCGGCCGCTATTCGGCGCGATGGGCAGGCTGTATCCGAAGGCGGACTGGGCGCCGAAGGTGTTCCGCGCCAAGTCAACCCTTGAGGCGTTGGCGCGCGATTCGGCGGCGGGTTATTTTCACAGTGTTTCCGTCATGAGCGATGACATGCGGCGCAAATTATTCAGCGATACGTTTCGCACTGACCTGCAAAATTATACCGCCCTTGAAGTCTTGCGTAGCCACGCCGCGCGTGCGCCCACGGATGAGCCGTTATCTTTCGTACAATATCTGGATATGAAGACCTACTTGGTCGGCGATATCCTGACCAAGGTGGACCGCGCCAGCATGGCGCACGCCCTCGAGGTGCGCGAGCCCTTGCTGGATCACCCGTTGATGGAGTGGTTGTCAAGCTTATCTCCTGCACTCAAGCTGCGCGGCAGGGAGGGGAAATATCTGCTCAAAAAATCGCTGGAGCCGTATTTGCCAAATGAGATTCTGTACCGGACGAAAATGGGCTTTTCAGTGCCTCTGGCAAGCTGGTTTCGAGGCCCGCTACGACAAAAGGTGCGCGACTCGGTGCTCGGCGCGACGCTGGCGGACACGGGACTGTTTAATCCCGGTTTTCTGCGCCAGATGGTTGAGCAACACCAGTCGGGGTTGCGTGATTACGGTGCGCCGCTCTGGTCGTTGCTGATGTTCGAATCATTCCTGCGTAACGTCATGGGCGTGCAGGCCGCTTCTGCACTGAAGACCGCCGTCTGAACTATGCGTATTTTGCATATCCTTGACCATTCGATTCCGCTGCACAGCGGTTACACTTTCCGCACGCTTTCGATTCTCGAGCAGCAGCGGGCGCTGGGATGGGAGACGTTTCACCTCACCGGCCCCAAGCAAGAAGGCTGTAACGTGCTGGAAGAAGAGGTGGACGGCTGGCACTTTTACCGTACCTCCCCGCCGGTCAACGGGATATTTACCGGACTGCCCGGCTTGAAGGAAATTGCACTGATGGGCGAGACCACGCAGCGGCTGGAGCAGGTGGCGCGCCGCGTCAAGCCGCATGTGCTGCACGCCCATTCGCCGGTGTTGAACGCCATTCCTGCGCTCAGGGTGGCACGACGCTTGAATATACCCGTGGTGTATGAAGTCAGGGCCTTCTGGGAGGACGCCGCCGTGGATCACGGTACCGGCCGTGAGGGCGGGCTGCGCTACCGGCTGACCCGCGCGATGGAGACCTATGCACTCAAACGGGTGGACGCCGTGACCACCATCTGCGAGGGTCTCCGCAGCGATATCGTCGCGCGCGGCATAGCGGAACACAAGGTGACGGTGATTCCCAATGCCGTGGACATCATAAAATTTTCCAGAGATACGACCGTTGACCTTGCCCTCAAGCGTACGCTCGGTTTGGAAGATTGTCTGGTTTTGGGATTCATAGGTTCCTTCTACGCCTACGAAGGGCTTGCGATATTACTACGGGCCTTGCCGCAAATGCTAAGGCACAGGGCAGATGTACGTATCTTGCTGGTGGGCGGTGGGCCGCAAGAAGCGGCGCTAAAACAGCTTGCCACGGAATTGGGCGTGCAAGATAAAGTTGTCTTTACCGGGCGTGTGCCGCATAACGATGTGCAGCGCTACTATGATCTGATAGATGTGCTGGTTTATCCGCGCCTCTCCATGCGTCTTACCGATCTTGTGACTCCGCTCAAACCCCTGGAGGCGATGGCGCAAGGACGCTTGATCGCCGCCTCCGACGTGGGCGGTCACCGCGAACTCATTCGTGACGGAGAAACCGGCGTCCTGTTCAAGGCCGATGATCCCGATGCTCTCGCGGCGAAGGTGCTCGACCTGATCAAACGCCCCGAACGCTGGCCCGCTCTCAAATCCACCGCGCGCCAATTTGTAGAGACCGAACGCAACTGGAAGGCCTCCGTCGCCCGTTACCAAGGCATCTACGAACGCCTTACGGCACAGGCGCGCGATGGTTGAACCGCCCCGCTTGGTGGTATTCACCACTCTGTTCCCCCATCCCGGGCAACCGAGCGCCGGCATCTTCATCCGTGAGCGCATGTTCCGCGTGGGTAAGGTATTGCCCCTTAC
>DATMXC010000098.1:0-3220 GCA_035561915.1 Gammaproteobacteria bacterium | reverse complement strand
GTCACGCCGGCGTGGGCGGACGCTGCCTTGGCCGGGGCCGAAGCACCCGACTTCATCCCGCCACTCGCCCGGCTGGTATGGGAGGATGACTTCTGACCTGCGTTAGCGACTTTGAAGGTGCCCACTACGTCACCGAGCTTGACGGCCTGTTCTTCCAGGCTCTCGGCGGCAGCGGCAGCCTCTTCCACCAGCGCTGCATTCTGCTGGGTGACTTCATCCATTTGGGTGATGGCCTTGTTGACTTGGTCAATCCCGGCGCTCTGTTCGACGCTGGCCGCCGAGATTTCGGCGATGATGTCGGTGACGCGCTTGACGCTGGACACGATCTCGTCCATGGTCTTGCCGGCCTGGTCCACCAGTTTGGTGCCGTCTTCGACCTTTTCCACGGAGTCGCCAATCAGGCCCTTGATCTCCTTGGCCGCCGAGGCGCTGCGCTGGGCCAGGGTGCGGACTTCTCCGGCTACCACGGCAAAGCCGCGGCCTTGCTCTCCGGCGCGGGCGGCTTCGACCGCGGCGTTGAGGGCCAGGATGTTGGTCTGGAAGGCGATGCCTTCAATGACAGAGATGATGTCTACGATCTTCTTGGAGGACTCGTTGATGGAGGCCATGGTGGTGACTACTTTGTTCACCACTTCGCCGCCCTTGACCGCTACGTCACGCGCACCAATAGCCAACTGGCTGGCCTGTTTGCTGTTTTCGGCATTTTGCTTGACGGTGCTGGTGAGCTCTTCCATTGAGGAAGCGGTCTCTTCCAGAGAAGACGCCTGCTCTTCGGTGCGCTGCGACAAATCGCTGTTGCCGGTGGCGATCTCTTTGGAAGCGGTGGTGATGGAGTCGATGCCACTACGCACTTCGCTGACGATACCCAGCAGGTTATCATTCATGTCCTTCAGCGCCTGCATGAGCTTGCCAGTCTCGTCTTTGGTGGTCACCTCGATCTTCGAAGTCAAATCGCCGGAAGCAACCAGACTTGCAACATATATCGCCTCCTTCAGGGGGCGTGTGATAGCGCGTATAAGTAACAGTAAAATTATAGATAGCGCTAAAGAGGCAATAACTATTGTTACAGTGATGGTATTTCTTGCAATGGTAGCTTGAACATTAGCGGCATCCTGCGATTGTTTCACGCCCGCCTCGACCAGATCACCCAAGGCCGCCATATTCTCCTCCAATACCTTGAAGGTGTTTATGAACTCAGGAAGCTTTGCTACGGCGGCGGCGTGGTTTTCAAACGCAAGTTGAACAATTGATTTCGCGCTTTCAATATAAGCATCCAGCGCAGGCTGTGCCTTTTGCAAGGCATCTTTGTAGGCCTGATTAAGCGCCAGTGCCATGTTATCTGAAATACTTTTACGAAAGACAGCAGAATGGTCCTCCAGGTCCTTCACTACGGCCTGTTTATCACCTTCATCCTTGCTGGCTCCGGCCTGCAGTGCGGCAAGTACATCAGCACGTAGCGCATCGTGCATCATGTCGGCCTGCATTTCATTCCGAAGAGCAGAGGAAGTTAGTACAATGTCTGCCATAGCGCTGGCCAAGCGGTGAGCCCCCCAGTAGCCGCCTGCCGCAACAACACCAATAAAGATCAGGCTAAGGAGACCAAAGCCCAAGAGCCGTTGTTTTATACTTAATGAAAGTTTCATGTTTATATCCTCATCATTGCTCAAGGGAAACTTCGAACCGAATACCCACAATCGTGGCGTTCTGTAGATCGGGATTGGTATCTGGGTTAATGACATACTGAATATCAGGCTGTATCGCGAGCCAATGCGTAACCTGCGCGCGGTAAGTGAGCTCCAGCCCTATTTCGTCGTGATCCGTCACCGCCCCTTCATTTAACTGAGTTTCACGATATTTGCTGCCGTTGTGCGCCACGCCCAGAGAGAAACCGATCTGGTCGCTGTCGCGCCCCGGAATGAGCCCGGTGTATACCGCGCCAAGGTGCAGGTAGTGAGCGAACCGATTGATGTCGCTGTTGGCCACGCCATAGCGCGCAAAGGCATTGACCCCTTGCGTGGAGTCATCCGCTTCACGGTAAATACTTTGTTCGGCTAGGAAATACACGCCGCTATTTTTTCCGCGCCTGACCGGATTTCCTTCATCATCGGTATCAAGCAAGTCATCGAACTTTGCGGTGTAATGCCAAACGCCTACGGCATATTTACCGAACGGCTCGAGCGTTTTATTGTCTCGGTCTCTATCCGATAAAAAAGCCTGGCTGTGATCGCCGCGCAGATAGGCCGCCTCGACGATGAGCAAGGCGCCGTCGCCGCTGTTAAACTGGATATGCGTACCCTTAGGATTATTGGGATCGCCCGGCACGCCGTCGAATACCGCTGCCTGCAGGTAATAGTCGGAGGTGGGCTGCGCCTTGACCCGGAAGGCCGCGGACGTAGTTGGAAATATGGATGGACCATTCTGCCCGGTCTGCGCGAATTCCGAACCTATGCCGGGAGACGGATGCAGGAACACCGCCGAGGTATCGGTGACGTAAAATTCTGAATTTAAATCGTAAAGCCCGGCCAACAGGGAAACCCTGTCATTCAGCAAGCTTTTTTGAATCCAGGCTTGATAAAGTTTGCTGGTGTTGGTGGTCACCTCGATGTTATCAATACCCTGAGCAGTGCCCGCGTAGTGCGCGTTGGGCTTGCCACCGTGGTTGCTCAAACCATGCAGAAAAAGAGTGACGCCGTTCCAACCCCACAAGCCCTCGGCGTTCACCGTTAACTTGAGGTCGAGATTGTCAAGATAGGTTGTACCGCGGCGGTTTCCGCCGGAGGTGGTGGCTATAATGTCGCCCTTGTATCCCACGTCAAAGTCGATGTTCTCGTCAAACAGATGACTGTGCGGCGTCTCTCCGGCGCTTTCGGCATATACCTGGCCAGACCCTACGCACAGGCCCGCCAAGATGACATAAATTATTTTTTTAAGCATTTTATAACCCCTTTCTTTATCAAGTGCGGAGCGGTCTTACTCATCAAGGCCGCTCCGCTTTTTTTAAAACTCCTTCCAATCTTCCTCAGCTTCATTACCCTTTGCCTTCAAGGCCTTCATCGGCTTGTCGGCGGAGGGCTGGTGCGTCACGCCGGCGTGGGCGGACGCTGCCTTGGCCGGGGCCGAAGCACCCGACTTCATCCCGCCACTCGCCCGGCTGGTATGGGAGGATGACTTCTGACCTGCGTTAGCGACTTTGAAGGTGCCCACTACGTCACCGAGCTTG
>DATMXC010000097.1:0-9237 GCA_035561915.1 Gammaproteobacteria bacterium | reverse complement strand
GTGCGCGGCACTGTGGCCGGTGATTAAATGTGAAGCCCCGCTGCCCACGCCGTAACGCGCCGCGCCGTCTTGCAGCGCTTTAATTACCAGCGGATGGTTGGCGAGGCCGAGATAATCGTTGCTGCAAAACGAAACACAGTGTCGTCCGTCTATGACAATTTCCGCGCCTTGCGGACTTTGCAGAATGCGGCGCTTGCGGTAGAGGCGTTGCTGGCGACGGTGTTCTAGCTCATCGGCAAGACGTTGATCCAGATTCACGCCGGGGATATGCCCAGCTTTTCCAGCAAGACTTTGTCCTGCTGCGCCTCTGGATTGCCGGTGGTGAGCAGCTTGTCGCCGTAGAAGATGGAGTTGGCCCCGGCGAAGAAGCACAAGGCCTGCATCGTTTCCGGCATCTGCTGCCGGCCCGCGGAGAGGCGCACCCGGCTCTTTGGCAGGGTGATGCGCGCGACCGCGATAGTGCGTACAAATTCAAAAGGATCGAGCGCCTCTGTGCCGTATAACGGCGTGCCCTCGACCTGCACTAAATTGTTGATCGGCACGCTCTCCGGTTGCGGGTCCATATCGGCTAATTGCGCGATGAGCCCTGCGCGTTCGCGGCGCGTCTCGCCCATGCCGATGATGCCACCACAGCAGACTTTAATCCCCGCCGCACGCACCTGCTCCAGCGTATCAAGGCGGTCTTCATAGCCGCGTGTGGAAATAATTTCGCCGTAAAATTCGGGTGAGGTGTCGAGGTTGTGGTTGTAGTAATCAAGCCCGGCCTCTTTGAGCTGATTTGCCTGACTCTCTTGCAGCATACCGAGTGTGGCGCAGGTCTCCAGGCCCAGCTCACCCACGGCCTTGACCATCGCTATGACCGGCGCCAAGTCTTTATGTTTCGGTCCGCGCCAAGCCGCGCCCATACAAAAGCGCGTTGCACCATTGGCCTTGGCGGCGCATGCGGCTTCCAATACCGTTTCCAGTGGGAGCAACGCCTGATTTTCTACGCCAGTGTGATAGCGTGCGGCCTGCGGGCAATAGCTGCAATCTTCCGGGCAGCCGCCTGTCTTGATCGAGAGCAAGGTGGAGAGCTGCACCTCGTTGGGGTTGAAGTGCAGGCGGTGAACGGTCTGGGCGCGAAACAGTAAATCGCTAAACGGCAGTTCAAACAGCGCCTCAATTTCCGCAAGGCTGAATTTCTTAAGGGTATTTTGAGCGCCGGCCTCAGGGGGCTCGAAGGTCGCATTGAGATAGTTCATAATCTGGGCATGATAACGGCTCCAGCAAGGCTGTCAACCTGAAATGAGTCTTTCGGTTAACGATTGGGCAAGAAAACTACAGCACTGGCTTTATCCTCCCGCCTGCGTCCTGTGTGGTAGCGCAGTTAAAGAGGGTGATTTGTGTAGCGGCTGTGCAGTTGAGCTTCCTTACAATGCGGCAGCGTGCACACGCTGCGCCTTGCCGCTGCCAAGCGCGGCCGGACTCTGCGGGCAGTGCCTGCAAGGCCCACCCAGCTATGACAGCGCGGTAAGCCTGCTGCGCTATGCGTATCCCGCCGATCATCTGATTTTGCGCCTGAAGTTCCGGGCACAACTTCACCTGGCGCGCGCATTGGGTGAACTGTTGGCTCAACATCTCAAGGGCCGGGTGCAAACAATGCCGGAGATCATCGTTCCCGTGCCGCTGCATCGCACCCGGCTGCGCGAGCGCGGCTTTAATCAGGCCCTGGAAATCGCCCGGCCCATCGCGCGTGGTTTGGGCATTGCGGTGGACTATAAAAGCTGCGAGCGGGTGCGCAAGACCCCGGCGCAATCGTTGTTGCCCGCCGGCGAACGGCGCAAAAATATCAAGGGTGCGTTTGGCGTTACACGGCCCATAGCAGCGCGGCACGTGGCGATTCTGGATGATGTAATGACCACCGGTTACACCGTAGAGGAGTTGGCAGCGACACTGCGCAAAGCGGGCGTGGAGAGAATTGATGTGTGGGTAGTGGCACGGGCGGCCTGGGATCAGTGACGGGCTTCATCATATAAATCCTTGACGGACCCACCCAAGGGGCAGTAGCCTAGCGCACGGAGCTTTTAATCCGGGTCTATAAAACCAGCATTGACGACCATGCGATCTCTCCCCAAAGCGAGCAGGCTAACATGGCGGCCCAAGGTTATACCTCTTACATCAGCTACCTGGGTTATGTCTATCGCAACAATGGTTACCGGCCCAGTTATTGACGGTGGAGATTCCATGAATACGCCACGGATAGCATTATCACGTTACCTGCTCTTAGTGCTGTTACTGTGTAGTGCTTCTCCAGTTCCGGCCGCAAATTTGACTATACTCCCGGCCAACCCCAAGGGCCAGGAGGCGGTTCGTTTGTACGCCGATAACTTTAATGGGAATGCCTATGTTAGCTCCGAGATTCAGGTTTCGATGGCGGCAAATAAAATTGTCGTAAAGTTAGGAGCAGGTGTTTATTTCGGTGGAGAAGGTGTACCGCCTTTGGAAATTAGTTTGGGACGGTTTCCCGCAGGAAACTATCAGGTGGAGTTGCAAATAGGAAGTGTTGGAGTGGGAGCCAGCCAGTTCACCGTCAGCGATGAAAATGTCAACCGCCCCACGCCCTTTCCACTGCTTGATTACACAGGACTCTGGTGGAACCTGGCTGAATCCGGTTGGGGTCTCAGCATCACACAGGAGAACGATAAATTGTTTGCCGCCTGGTATGTCTACGATCCGGCGGGCAGGGCCACTTGGTATACTCTTGAGCCCGGATCCTGGGAAATCGTGGGGGCGGGCCAGCCAGGGCTACCTCTCACAAATTTCGCCTACACCGGCCCTGTTTACAAAACCACCGGCCCCTATTGGGCCAACCCATTCAGCCCCTCGTCAGTGAGTGCCACCCAAGTAGGTACCGGCAAGCTGACCTTCACCAGTTACAACCAGGCCAGGTTTGACTACACAATCGAAGGTATCACCGGCTCCAAGAATATAGTGCGGTTTGATTTTTGAGGTCAAGCTACCCCGGCTGGATAATCGCTGGTATCGTGCGGTGCGCATGATGCTATGTCACTCGGCGTTTTTGAAAACATCAAGTCCCAAACTTGATGGCCCAAACGCTGCCCACGCCGCTCGAATTTGGTGAGCGGACGATAATCTGGCCGAGGCGAGTAATTGCCGCTGCCGGCAGCGTTAATGAACTCGGGCGCGTTGCTCATAACGTCCAGCACCTGTTCGGTGTACTCTTGCCAGTCGGTGGCGAAGTGGAACACTCCGTTCGACTTGAGTTTTTGCGCGATCAGCGCCACAAATTGTTCTTGCACCAGGCGCCGTTTATGATGGCGGCGCTTGGGCCACGGATCGGGAAAGAATAAATGTACGGCGTCGAGACTGCTATCGGGAATTTGCTGTTCCAGCACCTGTACCGCATCGGCGCACATCACACGCACATTTCTTAAGTCCCGCTGTTCGATCTGCCGCAACAGGCTGCCCACGCCGGGACGGTGTACCTCGATGCCAAGAAAATCCTGCTCGGGATGGGCTTCTGCCATAGCCGCGAGCGCATCGCCCATACCAAAGCCGATCTCCAGCGCACGCGGGGCACGCCTTCCGAACAAGCCATCAAGGTCAAGATCCGTATCCGCTGGAGTGACGCCGTAGCGACCCCATAGCGTGTCCAACGCCTCGCGCTGAGCGGGCGTCATGCGCCCCTGACGCAGCACGTAGCTGCGGACGGTGCGGAGTGGTTTTTCGGTGTCTTGCACAGCCATATTCATCCACCGCTTTGGTGGTTCTGGGGGGTTGTTTGCCATGGAGGGCTATAGTATAAAAGAGTGAGCAGATAAGGGGGCCGGAGTTTACGGCAGCCGGATAAGGATAGTTATCCTGTTCTCTTGATGCGGCGAAGCGGCACCGCCTGTTGTGCCGTCCGATGTTCCTAAAATAAACAAGGGGGAAAATGAATCACAAACTTCCGGGCCTCTTGGTTGCGGCCCTTCTGTCTGCCTGCGCCTCAAGCCCTGACAAGATGCAAACCGCATATGTTTCGCCATTGCAATACAAGGATTATGACTGCACCCAAATAGCGGGTGAATTGGAGCGTGTATCCAGACGGGCTAACGAGTTGTACGGCAGCCTCAAGACCAAGTCGGACAATGATAATACTCAGATGGCGGTAGGGATGCTGTTGCTTTGGCCCACATTGTTTTTCTTGGAGGGGGGAGACGGTCCTGAGGCTGTTGAATATTCGCGTTTAAAGGGGGAACGTGACGCCCTGGAGAAGGTCGCCATACAAAAGAAGTGCGACCCCGCCATGATGCCTAAAGTCGTGGACGTGGTTAAAGAGGACGCGGCGCCGAAACCCTAGCATCACCAACTATTGGTCAGGCCTCAGAAAAACGTCCCCTCAATCGGCGACGAGGCGCTGGCGTAGAGTTTGCGCGGCATGCGGCCGGCGCGATAGGCCTCGCGGCCGGCCTCGATGGCCTTCTTCATTGCAGAGGCCATCAGCACCGGGTTCTTCGCTGCGGCGATGGCGGTGTTCATGAGCACGCCGTCGCAGCCGAGTTCCATGGCAATCGCCGCGTCCGAGGCGGTGCCGACGCCTGCGTCCACCAGAATCGGAACCTTGGCGTTTTCGACGATCATGCGGATGTTGTAGGGGTTACGTATGCCGAGTCCTGACCCGATTGGCGCGGCGAGCGGCATGACCGCAACACAACCCATTTCTTCCAGACGCTTGGCGATGAGCACGTCATCGGTCGTGTAGACCATCACTTTGAAGCCGTCTTTAATCAGGATCTCGGCGGCCTTGAGAGTTTCCGTGATGTCGGGAAACAGCGTCTTTGGGTCGCCCAACACTTCGAGTTTGACCAGGTCATGGCCGTCGAGCAGTTCGCGCGCGAGACGGCAGGTGCGGATCGCGTCTTCGGCGGTGTAACAGCCAGCGGTGTTGGGGAGTATCGTGTATTTGTTAGGCGGCAGCACGTCGAGCAGGTTGGGCTCGTTCGGGTTTTGCCCGATGTTGCTGCGACGGATCGCAACGGTCACGATCTCCGCGCCACTGGCCTCGGTGGCGCGGCGCGTCTCGTCCAAGTCGCGGTATTTGCCGGTGCCGACCAGTAACCGCGAGTGATAGTGTTTGCCCGCGATGATGAGCGGATCGGGGTCAGTAGTCTGGGTTGCCAGTATCGCGTTCATTTTTCAGCCCCCGCCGATGGCGCGCACGATCTCCAGCCGATCGCCGGAGTGTAAGGTGTGCAAGGGGTAACGGCAGCGCGGCACGATTTCACGGTTGACCTCGGCGGCGATGCGCTGGCCGGTGAGGTCCATTTCGTCGAGCAGGCACGCGACGCTGCAAGACTTCGGCACTTGCCGCGCTTGACCGTTGACAAAGATTTCGATAAAACCCACGGAACTGCTCCTACACTGTGGAGTTGCACTGGTAACAACTCTGTATTTTGAAGGTATCCGCCTCATGACGCAATGGATAAAGGACACCATTCCGGTGGACGAGGCACGCACCCTCGATGGCCTGTTCCGTGAGCGCGTGCGCCGTAGCCCGCAGGCAGCGGCCTATCGCAGCTTCGACAAGGCCACCGGGGCATGGGTAGACAGTACTTGGGCGGAAATGGCCGGTGAGGTGGCGCGCTGGCGCAGGGCGCTGGCGGGCGAGGATCTCCAGCCGGGCGACCGTGTGGCGATCGTGATGCGCAACAGCCGGGAGTGGGTGATTTTTGAGCAGGCCGCGCTATCACTGGGCCTGACGGTCGTCTCACTCTACACGGACGACCGGCCTGACAATACCGCTTACATGCTGAGCGATAGCGCGGCAAAGTTATTGCTGGTGCAGGATGCGACGCAATGGCGGCGTCTGCAGTCGGTCATCGAACCCCTGCCGGATCTTAACCGTATCCTGATCGGCGCCGGCGGACGCGGGGCTTTGGGGGGCGGACGGTTGCAAGACGCGTCGGACTGGTTGCAGGCCACCGCCGCAAAGGCAGAACCCCGCGACCACGGCCCGGATCAACTTGCCTATATCGTCTACACCTCCGGCACCACAGGTAGGCCCAAGGGCGTGATGTTGAGCCACCATAATGTGCTGACCAGCGCTGCGGGAGGGGTATGGGTATTGGATGTCTACCCGCAGGATGTGTTTTTGTCCCTGTTGCCCGTAACCCACACCTTCGAGCGCTCGCTGGGGTATTACTCGCCGATGATGGCGGGCGCCACGGTGGCGTATTGCCGCTCCATCCCGCAGTTGGCCGAGGATCTGCTGGCGGTGCGGCCTACGGTGATGATTTGCGTACCACGGGTGTTCGAGCGAATTTATACTCGAGTACAGGGCCAGATGCAAAAACGCTCCTGGCTGGGCCGCCGGTTGTTTTACCTGACGATAGACATCGGCTGGCGGCGCTTCGAAGTAGCGCAAGGACGCGCCTCGCATACTCCCAGCCTGCTGCTGTGGCCGCTGCTGGAGAGGTTGGTGGCGCGCAAGTTTATGGCCCGGTTGGGCGGCCGCCTGCGCTGGGCCGCTAGCGGCGGCGCGGCGCTGCCGGGGCCGGTGGCGCGTATGTTTATCGGTCTGGGCTTACCCATCGTACAGGGTTACGGGCTTACCGAAACCAGCCCGCTGATCAGCGGTAACCGGCTGGATGATAACGACCCGGCCAGTGTCGGCGTCCCCATCCCGGGGATGGAGGTGCGCATCGGCGAGCAGGGCGAGCTGCTGGCGCGCGGGCCGGGGTTGATGCTGGGTTACTGGAACAATCATACCGCGACCTATCAAATGATAGACCCCGATGGCTGGCTGCACACCGGCGATCAGGCGCGTATCGCCAACGATCACATTTATCTCACCGGCCGTATCAAGGATATCCTGGTGTTATCGAACGGCGAGAAGGTGCCGCCCACTGATATGGAAGAGGCCATCACCCTGGATCCTTTGTTCGAGCAGGCGCTGATTGTCGGCGAGGGGCAGGCCTGGCTCGCCGCGCTGCTGGTGCTGAATCCTGAGCAGTGGGCCGGATTCGCTCAACAGCTCAAGCTCAACCCCCTGGATCGTGCCAGCCTCAGCGACCCCCGCACCCAGAGTGCGGTGCTGGCCCGCGTAGCGGCGCAGTTGCGCGACTTCCCGGCCTACGCCAAGGTACGGCGCGCCGCCCTGCTGCAGGACCCGTGGACCATAGAGAACGGCATGTTGACACCTACTCAAAAAGTCAAACGCACCCAGGTAATGGAGCGCCACGCCGAGCTGATTAACGGCCTGTTCAGCGAAATCTAGTGGCTCCGGTATGGTATCCTAATCGGCCGAACGAGCGCAGGCCCGTTCCGCTGACTGAACGCACATGCGGGTGTAGTTCAATGGTAGAACTTCAGCTTCCCAAGCTGATAGCGTGGGTTCGATTCCCATCACCCGCTCCATTAATGCGGAGAAAAGAGCCAAGAGAAAAGAGCAAAGCTGACATCCTGACCTTGCTCTTGCCTCTCTTCTCTTGTATCTGATTCTAATATGGAAACCGCAATCCGCTTTGGTAGTTTTATCGCCGTATTCATCATCATGGCGTGGTGGGAGACCAAGCGCCCTCGCCGGCATTTATCCCAACCCAAACCCATTCGCTGGTTTAACAACCTCTCCCTATTGGCCATAGATGTGCTGGCGGTGCGCATTCCGCTGGGCGCGGCGGCGCTGGGGGTGGCGTATTATGCCGAACAACAGGCTTGGGGCCTGTTCAACTTTACATCGTGGCCGCTGTGGCTGGAATTTATCCTGGCCTGGGCGTTGCTGGATTTCGCCTTGTATTTGCAGCACGTCATGTCGCACGCACTGCCCGTATTTTGGCGGCTGCATCGCGTGCACCACACCGATTTGGATTTCGACCTCACCACCGGCGTGCGCTTTCATCCGGTCGAGATTTTTATCTCGATGACTTATAAAATGGCCGCGGTGGCGGCCATAGGCGCGAATCCGTGGGCGGTGCTGGCGTTTGAAGTTATCTTGAACGGCGCCTCGCTGTTTAATCACGGCAACGTGCATCTGCCGGAGAAAATAGACCGCTGGCTCAGGTTAATGATCGTCACGCCCGACATGCATAGGGTGCATCATTCCAGCATTGTTAACGAAACCAATTCCAATTTCGGGTTCTCCATCTCGCTGTGGGATCGCCTGTGCGGCACCTATCGTGCGCAACCGGCGCTCGGCCAACTCGGTTTTGAAATCGGCCTTAAGGAATTTCGCGATCCGCAACAGTTGAGTTTTTGGAGTCTGCTCTTGTTACCATTGCGCGGCCGGCTCGGTCAGTATAGTTTCAAGAAAGAGGAAGGCCGGTGAAACTGATCTTGATGCGGCATGCCGAGGCGGAGGAGTCCGATCTGCTGCGTTATAAGGATGATGCGCTGCGTCCGCTTACCCGGAACGGCGTCGAGACGCAACGCATACTTGCGCGAGGCCTCAAGCGCATGGGGCTTGCGCCGGATCGCATCGTCACCAGTCCCAAACTGCGTGCTCGGCAGACCGCCGAGATCACGGCCAAGGCGCTGGGTCTGGAGGACGTGCTGACCGAGAACCCGGGATTAGGTGAAGCCTATTCGCTCAAGGCGGCGCTCATTTTATTGGCGGAATGCCAGGTTCATGAGACACTGCTCTGGGTAGGCCACGAACCGGACTTGAGCGAACTGGCCAGCGCCTTGCTGGCGCGCCAAGGATTCAATCTCAAATTTGTAAAGAGTGGGGTGTTAGGCATCAAATTTTCAGGTGGCGCCAGACTTGGAATGGGCAGCCTGATCTATTTTTACCGGCCCCAAGACGTGCTGGCCTTGCTTTAGAGAAATTTAGAGTCTTGCACTTTGTTAAGGAGCTCTGAAAACTCCATGGATGGATTTTTCAGAGCTTCTCTAGGGTTGTCACACAATGGTCATAAATATGCGGTCTAATGTTTTTATGAACAAGATATTAATTGTTGATGACGAGCCCGCCATCTGCGAGATGCTGTGCTTCGCCCTGACGCGGGTGGGTTATCAATGCGAAGCGGTGCACAGCGCCGAGGCTGCGCGCGCGAGCATTAACCAAGAGATCCCGCTGCTGCTGTTGCTGGACTGGATGCTGCCTGGTGTAAGTGGTTTGGAGTTTGCGCGCAACCTGAAGCGCGACCCCGCGACCAGCCAACTCCCTGTCATCATGCTCACCGCGCGCGGCGAAGAAGGCGACAAGATCAAGGGCCTGGACAGCGGCGCGGATGACTACATCACCAAACCGTTTTCACC
>DATMXC010000096.1:0-8163 GCA_035561915.1 Gammaproteobacteria bacterium | reverse complement strand
CTACCTCACCGAAACCACCTCGGGCCTGACCTACGTGGTGGACCGCTTCAAGGAATGGGAGCACAGCGGCCACGTCACCCTCACCCGCGGCGAACGCTCGCGCCTCGCCGATTACGCCTCGGAGGCGTTGTAGGCCATATTGTTATTGCAGCGAAAAATTCACCACGGAGGACGCAGAGGAAAAACAAATTTAATCGTGTTTCTCTGTGTCCTCTGCGGTAAATTGAATTTTCTCCAGCCGCGCCAACTCACGATCGTGCCGGGCGCTTAACAACACTTGCGCAACCATCGCGCTGACCAAGGCTAGAAACATATCCCACTGGGTGTCCCAGTGATCGCCCTGGGTGCCGAGGAAGGCGTCGGCGGCCTGCTCGAACGTTAGGGCCGCCAACCACTCGACGAGTTCGTAAACGGCGCTGATGGCAAGGCACAGTGCAGTGACAATCACAAACAGCCACTTACCCGGCTGTAGCGGCGAGCAACGCAGCAGAATCTCCCGCGCCACGATGGCCGGCGCCACACCCTGCAAGATGTGCCCTACCCGGTCGTAGTAGTTGCGCGCGAGATCAAAGGTGTCACGCAGCCAATTGAACAGCGGGTTTTCGGCATAGGTGTAATAACCGCCGACAATCAGCACCAGACCAAACAGCCACAGAAGCTGATAGCTCAGCAAGGTAAGTTCGAAACGTCGGTGAGTGGCAGTCAGCACTACGATGCCGATCATCACCGGTACCGTCTCCATGAACCACGTCAGCCGGTCGGCCACCGGGTCTATGCCCGAGAGTATCAGCAGCGTGGTGATGCTTACCAACAGGAGCAGTTTCATGGTGTTGGGGTAGCTTAGTCCTATGTAATTAAAGGCTAATTTATCAGATAAGCTATTGCCAATTGTAAATAGATGCTTTATACAAGCGCTTTAGCTGAAGCTTTACTGGGGTAAAAGGGTTAAAACCTGACTGGGGGATACTATGTTGGCCTCGAAGCTCGTGGGTGGGTTGCTGCTGATAATTGGTCTGGCCATTGCCTATTTCGGACTCTACAATTCCGATTCGGACGGATTGTTAGTGTCTGCTGCGCTGCACTTTTTCGAACACATGCAAATGATGTGGGAACAGATGCCACAAGCCCCCCGCCTCTACCTTGCCATCGGCATTGTATTCTTTCTCATCGGTCTACTGCTGCTTATCAAATGTCCCAAGACAAAATCATCCGGCAGGTTCTTCTGAGGGATAGCCTGGTGTGCACGTTGTTTGTGCCCACGGGGATTCAAAACAACGTGGGCAGATGAAAGCCATCTACCCACCCTACCCGACTGTTCCATTCGCGCCGAACTCTGTCCCGTTAGAGAGCACATGGTCCCCATCGTAGCGCACTCCCGTTCGTGCTTCTGGACCTCCTTGGCCATTGGTGCATTGGTTGCGCTGAGTTTGTTCATTGCGTCCGAGTGGGCCTTCGAAACCGGCAGAGGGCGTTTGGCACGTTACATTCTTTGGCAAGCTTCTTTTCTTCAAAACCTCGTACCAACGCCCTCGTTTAACACTCCATCGGGTGTCATTTACGAAGGAACACCCTTGCACTTGGCGGCATGGTATCTGGGTGCGATACTCGGAGCTCCACTCTACGCCGCAGTTACGTATGTGCTTCTTCGTTTTGGTCACCGCAAACGTGCTCTCTAACCGCGCGCTCAAGATCTGCGGAGTGAGGCTCAGGTCTCTTTGTTGCCACTTAACCTTTCCCCTGCTCATCACGCGAGCCAGTGAATGTTATACCGAGGAGCCGCCATAAACAGGGCGAGCTGCTTGAAGTTCACCCGCAGCTCTCTAATGCGCCACGCGCCTGCGCTGCACGGCGTAGTAAAGCACCGGGATCACCACCAGTGTCAACAGGGTAGATACCAGCACGCCGAACACCAGGGCGATGGCCAGGCCGTTGAAGATCGGGTCGTCCAGGATAAACAATGCCCCGAGCATGGCGGCCAGGCCGGTCAGCACGATGGGTTTGGCGCGGGTGGCGGCGGCGTGGACCACGGCTTGCTCCAGGGGCGCGCCGGTGCGCAATTGTTGTTCGATAAAATCTACCAGCAGGATCGAGTTGCGTACCATGATGCCGGCCAGGGCGATCATGCCGATCATGGAGGTGGCGGTGAATTGCGCGCCGAGCAGGGCGTGACCGGGCATGACGCCGATCAGCGTTAGCGGGATGGGCGCCATGATGATGAGCGGCGTAAGGTAGGAGCGAAACTGCGCCACGACCAGCAGGTAAATCAGGATAATCCCCACACCGTAGGCGATGCCCATATCGCGGAAGGTCTCGTAGGTGATCTGCCACTCGCCATCCCACTTGAGGCTGTACTGATAAGAGTTGCCGGGGGCACGAAAATAAAATTGCTCCAACGTCTGCTTGCTGAGTTTGGCCGCGATCTCGAACATAGCGTACAGCGGGCTATCGAGCGTGCCCGCCATATCCCCGGTGACATAGACCACAGGCAGCAGATCTTTGTGGTAGATCGTCTGTTCGCGCCGGCTTTCGACAACGGTAGTGAAATCAGATAACGGCACGAGCCCGCCTTGCGCAGTCGGCACACGCAGGTTTAATAACGCTTGTTCATCAGCCTTGTCGGCGACGGAAAACTCCAGGCGAATCGGAATCGCATACTTGGCCTTGGGATCATGCAGATAGCTCACATCCTCGCCGCCGACCGCAGCGGCGAGGGCCTTGACGACCGTCTCCTGACTGACACCTAATAGCGCCGCCCTCTCCCGATCCACGCGAAACAGCCGCTTGGGCGCGGCGGCCTCGATGCTGTTATCCACATCCACCACGTCAGGGGTGCTTGCAAACGTCTCGGTCACCTTACGCGCCGTGGCGATTTGCCCCGCATGATCGAGGCCGTAGATCTCGGCGATCAGCGGCGCGAGCACCGGCGGGCCGGGCGGGACCTCGACGATCTTGACGTTGGCGTCCAGGCGACGGCCGATTTCCTGTAGCGGTGCGCGCACCGCCAGGGCGATGGCATGGCTGCTGCGCGTGCGCCGCGATTTCTCGGCCAGATTCACCTGAATATCACCGACATGGGCGCCGCGCCGCAGGTAATACTGGCGTACCAGGCCGTTGAAATTGATCGGGGCCGCCGTGCCTGCATAGATCTGATAGTCCGTGACCTCGGGCACCGTGGAGAGATAGGCGCCTAATTCGCTCAGCACGCGGGCCGTGTTTTCCACTGCCACGCCCTCCGGCATGTCTACGACTATTTGGAATTCCGATTTGTTGTCGAACGGCAGCATCTTCAACACGACCAGTTTTACGCCCGCCAGCCCCATCGAGATCAGAATGAGCACAGCGATCGTCAGCCACAGCAGCCAGCGCCATAACGGTGCTTGCAGAAACGGGCCGATCAGCTTGTTGAACAGACCCGTCAGACGCGACTCCGAAATGACATCGGCGGCCGCATGGCCGTGCGCTTGGCGCAATAATTTCAGACTCAACCAGGGAGTGATGATAAAGGCCACCGCGAGCGAGATCAGCATGCCCATGCTGGCGTTGATCGGGATCGGGCTCATGTAAGGCCCCATCAACCCGCTGACAAAGGCCATCGGCAGCAGTGCCGCGATCACGGTGAAAGTCGCCAGGATGGTCGGGCCGCCCACCTCGTCCACCGCGCGCGGAATGGCCTCGCCGAGGCTGAGCCCGTTGACCAGGCGATGGCGGTGAATGTTTTCCACGACCACGATGGCGTCGTCCACCAGGATGCCGATGGAGAAGATCAGCGCGAACAGTGACACGCGGTTGATGGTGAAGCCCCACGCCCATGAGGCGAACAGGGTGAGCGCGAGCGTGACGATGACGGCCACGCCGACGATGATGGCCTCGCGCCAGCCCAAGGCGATCAGCACCAGCAGCACCACCGAGGCGGTGGCGAAGATGAGTTTGGTGATGAGATGTTCCGCCTTTTCATTCGCGGTCGCACCGTAGTTGCGCGTGACCGTGACCTCGACGCCCTCGGGCACGAAGGTGCCGCGCAGCTGCTCAATGCGCTGAATCACCTGATCGGCGATGGTGACTGCGTTGGTGCCGGGCTGTTTGGCGATTGCCACTGTGACTGCGGGAAATTCGCCGCGCGCGGCTTTTTCGGAGGCGGGCCCTGTGCCGTGCCACACATACTGCTCGGACTGATCGGGACCGCGGCTGACCTGTGCGACATCGCTGAGATACACCGGCCCGCCGTTGTGCATACCTACCACCAGGCGGGCGATTTCACCGCTATCGGCTAAAAACTCGCCGGCCTGTATTTGTATTTCCTGATCGTCCTTCACCGCCGCGCCCGCGATCAACGAGCTGTTGGCGGCGCGCAAGGACTTGCGCAGGTCTTCGAGGGGGATGCCGAATCCCGCCAGGCGCACCGGATCGAGCACCACGTGCACCACCTGGTCAGGCCCTCCGATCGTGTAGATATTACGGGTGCCCGACACGCGCTTGAGTTCCACCTCGATGGCGTGCGCCACCCGTTGCAGATCATGGCCGCCCACGGCCGCATCCTTGCTCCACAGTGTAAGGGTGACGATCGGCACGTCGTCTATGCCCTTGGGCTTGATGAGCGGCTGCCCCACACCGAGGTTGGCGGGCAGCCAGTCCTGGTTGGAATAGATGGCGTTGTACAGGCGCACGATGGCGCGGGTGCGGTCTTGACCGACCTTGAATTGCACGGTGAGCACGGCGCGGCCGGGCTCCGACACGGAGTAAATATGCTCGACACCCTCGATCTCGGAAAGCACCTGTTCAGCCGGCGTGCTGATGAGGCTCTCGATCTCGGCGGCCGAGGCGCCGGGATAGGCGATGAACACGTTGGCGAAGGTGACGGCGATCTGCGGTTCTTCCTCACGCGGCGTGATGACGATGGCGAGCAGCCCCAGCAGCAAGCCGGTGAGCGCGATCAGCAGGGTCAGCTCGGAATCGAGAAACCGCCGCGCGAGCGTTCCTGCAAGACCGAGTCGTTCATTCACGGCTTTGATCCCGGCGGGGTTTTGACATAGGCCACCGCGCGGACGGGGTCGAGGGCGATGGTCTCACCCTCGCTTAAACCCGACAATACCTCGATGAGATCAGCGCCCAAGGACGCGCCGACGCGGATCTGTCGCAACGCAACCTTACCTTGGTTATCCACCACGTACACCCCGGTAAGCTCACTGCGGCGCGCCACGGCAGAGATTGGAATCGCCAGGCGCCGCTCCTCGCCCGTGACAAACACCATCTTGGCAAACATGCCCGGCAGTACGCCTTCCAGGTTGGACGGAAGCTCCGCGCGCACCTTGTAGGTATGGCTCGCCGTGTCGGCATTGGGCGTAAAGATCAGCCGGGTGGATTCCAGCGTGCGGTCGGGCTGAGTCAGAATCACGCGCGCCTGTTGCTGGCCGCGCACGGCGGTGATCTGCTGCTGCGGTATGCTGGCCGTGGCGCGCAGGGTTTCCAGCGAATAGCCGCTCATCAAGGGCTGGCCGACACTCACCGTCTCGCCGATCTCGACATGACGCTTCAGCACCACGCCGCTGTAAGGTGCGGTAATCACGGTGTAGCCGAGTTGTTCACCGGCCTGGGTGAGCGTCGCGCGTGCCACCTCGACCCGCGACTGCGCCGCTTTAAGGTCGGCGCTGGCCTTATCTAAAGCGGCCTTCGGCAGCAGCCGCTTCTCGTAAATCGTGCTGACGCGCCCGAATTCGGCTTGCGCCTCTTTGTAACGCGCCTCCGCCTCGCGCAGCGCCGCCTGCTGGGCCTCAAGGCCTGCGCGCTGCTCGGTGCCGCGGATGCGTACCAGGACACTGTCCTTGGGCACCAGGTCGCCCACGTCAAAGTTGATCTCAACCACCCGGCCGGTGACCTGCGCCGCGACCGTAGACTGCTGCACGGCTTCGATGACGGCATCGAAGCTTTGTTCGCGCGGCAGGGTGTGATAGCGGACCTCGGCCACCTCAAAAGGCAGTTCGGCGGCCGCCGCGTGTTGGGCGGCGCACAGCATGACCAAACTAAACAAGCTCAATCCAACAATGTGAGGCAGACGCATGAGGGTCCCTCCTATTCCAAGGATAGAATAAATTTCCACTGCTGCGGCGTCACTGGCAGCACCGAGAGACGATTGCCGCGTTGCAGCAGAGGGAAACTGGCCAAGGCCTTATGGGACTTCAGCTCGGCCAAGCTGATGGTGCGCTTGAGTTTGCGCACAAAACGTACATCCACCCGGTACCAGCGCGGATTTTTCGGATCGCTCTTGGGATCAAAATGAGGATCTGCGGGATCAAAGGCGCTGCTGTCCGGATAGCCCGCCCGCACGATCTCCATGATCCCGACGACACCCGGCGTCTCGCAACTGGAGTGGTAAAAGAAGGCCTGATCGCCTATCTTCATACCGTCACGCAGCGTGTTGCGCGCCTGGTAATTGCGCACCCCGTCCCAAGGTTCGATCTGTTTAGGCCGCTTTTTGAGGTCATCAATACCGAAGGTTTCCGGCTCCGATTTCATCAACCAATAATTCATCCCCACCTCTCACTCCCAGCCCCTGCCCTTCAATCATACCAAAACAGGGTTTTGTCGCTGGCCTTATTCCGTTAAACTTAAGCAAGGCCTGATTAGCGCCATCCTTGGTTAAAAGCAATGGGTCGGGTGAATAAGCACTGACGAGAAAAGGGGGGGGTGTGAAAAAGAGTATTCTGGAAGTTTACGCACTGGCAGTTTGCTTCGTCACAGTGATTTGCTTCGTGATTGCCTCAGGCATTGGGCTATACAGTATCATAGGCATAGCTAATCCAGAATTTACTCTGCCTGCTTGGGTGTATGAAAGGCATCAATCCAATGATGCTTTTTGGAGAATGAATGCGCCGCTACCCATGCCGGGTAGTGGACGCGAGACTAAACCCAGGCCTCCGGAAGATGAACTCACTCAACAACGGCAAGCAAGTTATGCTTTGGCCATTAAGTCCGAGCAAAGAGGGTCGGTTCAAACCCTTACCAAAGCGGGTATCGTGATTTTTATTGATCTGATTATATTTGGGGCGCATTGGCGTATAGCCAGAAGGTCTCAACCAAATGCACATTCTGTTTAGGCGGGACCTCCCAAAACATATTTATGACTGCCTCTAAGCCTTTCACGGCATCTCTTACCCCTCCCAGAGCCTTGGATGACGATGCGCTGCGACAACTTGCGCTCGCGGTCATCCAGATCGAGGCGAATGCCGTGGCGGCGCTGGCGCAGCGTATAGACGGCGAGTTCGTCCGGGCCTGCCACGCGATGCTGGGTTGCGAGGGCCGCATCGTGGTATTCGGCATGGGGAAATCCGGTCATATCGGAAGCAAGATCGCGGCCACCCTGGCGAGCACTGGCAGTCCCGCCTTTTTTGTACACCCCGCCGAGGCCAGCCACGGTGACATCGGCATGGTCACCAACAAGGACGTGGTGCTGGCGCTGTCCTATTCCGGAGAGACCGAGGAAGTATTGACGATTCTGCCGCTCATCAAGCGCCTCGGCGTGCCGCTCATCGCACTGACCGGTAACCCGAACTCCACCCTGGCGGGTATGGCTACGGTGCACATCAACGTGAACGTCGCCGAGGAGGCCTGCCCGCTGGGGCTTGCGCCGACGTCCAGCACCACCGCCATGCTGGCCATGGGCGATGCGCTGGCGGTCTCGCTGCTGGAGGCGCGCGGCTTCACGGCCCAGGATTTCGCCCGCACCCATCCCGGCGGGCGATTGGGCCGCCGCCTGTTACTGCTCATCGGCGATGTCATGCGCACCGGCGAACAGATCCCGAAGGTGACTGAACAGGCCCGGCTGAGCGAGGCTCTGGTCGAGATGACCCGGAAAGGCCAGGGCATGACCTGCATCGTGGATGACGCACAACGTGTGCTGGGGATCTTCACCGACGGCGACCTGCGCCGCACGCTGGAGCGCGAGGTCAACGTGCACACCGCCCTCATCAGCGAGCTGATGACCCACAACTGCAAGACGACCAGCCCCGAGCTGCTGGCCGCCGAGGCCCTGCAGCTCATGCAAAAACACAAGGTCAATGCCCTGCCCGTCGTGGATCACGAACAAAAGCTGGTAGGCACACTCAGCATGCACGATTTGCTGCGGGCGGGGGTAGTTTGAAAGCAGGGGCTCGTAGAAGCTGGGGACTG
>DATMXC010000095.1:0-3150 GCA_035561915.1 Gammaproteobacteria bacterium | reverse complement strand
CAGAATTATCTTCCCGATTTTCCATTGCCTGAAGGAGTGGATTTAGAGGAACACCTGCGTCAGCAGGCCAAGCTCGGCTTAGAGGGCAGGTTGAGCACTCACCCGCCCGAGGCGGGCGATGCCGCAGCGTATTACCAGCGGCTTGCCACCGAGCTTGACGTGATTGTGAGCATGGGCTTTGCGGGCTATTTCTTGATCGTGGCCGACTTCGTGAAGTGGGCCCAACAACAGGACATTCCGGTCGGGCCGGGCCGCGGCTCGGGGGCGGGCTCGCTGGTTGCTTATGCCCTGGGCATTACCGGTGTGGACCCGTTACGCTACGGCCTGCTGTTCGAGCGCTTTCTCAACCCTGAACGCGTGTCGTTGCCTGATTTCGATATTGACTTCTGCATGGAGCGGCGCGACGAGGTGATTGACTACGTCGCAGAGCGCTACGGCCGTGAGCGCGTCTCGCAGATCATCACCTACGGCAGCATGGCGGCCAAGGCGGTGGTGCGCGACGTGGGCCGGGTATTGGGTCAGCCCTACGGCTTCGTAGACACCATCGCCAAGCTGATCCCCTTTGATATCGGCATCACCCTCGATGAGGCCTTGAAGCAGGAACCCGCATTGCGCGCCCGCTATGAACAGGACGAGGAAGTGCGCATCCTCATAGATCAGGCGCGCGTCCTGGAGGGCCTCACCCGCAACGCCGGCAAGAACGCGAGCGGCGTCGTGATCGCCCCCTCCCGGCTCACCGACTTCACCCCGCTCTACTGCGAACAAGGTTCGGCCAGCGTGGTCACGCAGTTTGATAAGGACGATGTGGAGGCGGTCGGCCTGGTCAAGTTTGACTTTCTGGGATTGCGCACACTCACCATCATCCAGCGCGCAGTGCAGATTATTAACAGCGGCGGTCTAGCACTCGACATCAACCAAATTCCGATGGACGACAAGGCGGCCTTCGAACTGCTCAAATCGCGCTCCACGACGGCGCTGTTTCAACTCGAATCGCGCGGCATGAAGGACCTGGTGAAACGCCTGCAGCCTGATTGTTTCGACGACATCGTGGCGCTGGTCGCGCTGTTTCGTCCGGGTCCGTTGCAATCCGGCATGGTGGACGATTACATCGCGCGCAAGCACGGCAAGGCCAAGGTGAATTACCCGCACCCTGACATTATCCCTATCCTCAAGCCGACCTACGGTGTGATTCTGTATCAGGAACAGGTGATGCAGATTGCGCAGGTGCTGGCGGGGTATACGCTCGGCTCGGCGGATTTATTGCGCCGTGCGATGGGCAAGAAAAAACCCGAGGAGATGGCCCAGCAGCGCGAGATATTTGTCGGCGGCGCGAAGCAGCACGGCGTGACGGAGAAGACGGCCGTCGCGATCTTCGATCTGATGGAAAAGTTCGCCGATTACGGCTTCAACAAATCGCACTCCGTCGCCTATGCCATGGTCTCCTATCAGACCGCTTGGCTCAAGGCCCATTACCCTGCGGCGTTCATGGCCGCGGTGCTGTCGTCCGATATGGACCACACCGACAAGGTCGTCACGCTGATTGATGAATGCCGCGAGATGGGGGTGAAGATTCTGCCGCCCAATATCAACACTTGCGACTATGCCTTCACGGTGAAAGACGACACCACGATTTTGTACGGGCTGGGTGCGATCAAGGGCGTGGGCGAGGCGGCGGTCGAGGGGATTGTCGCAAACCGTAACAGTCACGGGCCGTTTCATGACCTGTTTGATTTTTGCCGGCGTATAGATCTGCGCAAAGCCAATCGCCGCGCGCTGGAAGCGCTCGTCAAGTCCGGCGCGTTGGACGAGTTGGGTCCCGGCAGGGCGACGCTGATGGCGACGCTACCGGACGCAACCACCATGGCGGAACACTATCTGCGCGATCAGGCCGCGGGGCAGAATGATTTGTTCGGCACGACGGCCCCCGAGGCCAAGGCCACCGGCGCCTTTATCACCCAGCCGGAGTGGATCGAAGAGCAGCGCTTGCTCTATGAAAAAGAGACCCTGGGTCTCTATCTCACCGGCCATCCCATCACTCGCTATGAGAGCGAACTGGCGCAGATCACCGATTGCAGGATTGCCGATATAAAACCGCATCCCGATAAAACCATCGTGATCGCCGGGCTGGTAACGGCCATACGGAGTTTGCCCAACAGGCGCGGCGAACGCATGGCCTTCGTGACCCTCGATGACCGCAGTGGACGGATTGAAATCACCGTGTTCGCCGAGACCTATCAGCGCCATCGCGATCTGCTGGTCAAGGAACGCCTGCTTGTCGTTGAGGGCGCAGTGAGCGAAGACGAGTATTCGGGCGGCTATAAAATGAACGTCGAGCATATCTACGACATTAACCAGGCGCGCGAGGTTTACGCAAAACGCCTGGAGATCGCCGTCGAAGCCGCACGCGCGGGCAATGGTTTTGCCGCCGAGCTTGCGCAAATCCTCACCCCATTTCGCGCCGGGGTGTGCCCCGTGTCGATCGCCTATTGCGGCCAAAATGGGCACGGGAAGGCGGGCGCACAGCTCACGCTGGGGCCGGAGTGGCGTGTGCATCCCACCGATGAACTGCTGCAGCGTTTGAAATCACTGGCGGGGGATGACCGCGTTAGGGTAATCTATTAAATTAACTTTTCACAATAAAGAACTGTAGGTCAGGCTGCGCAAGCTGCCTGACATTCATTGGGTCATGTTGCGTCGCACGTGACCCACGGATTCTAAGAAACCCATGAACCTGAATTTTCTCGATTTTGAACAACCTATCGCCGAGCTTGAAGACAAGATCGAAGAGCTGCGTTATGTCTGCGATGACAATGAGATCAACGTCAGCGAAGAGATCGCCCGCCTCGAGGCCAAGAGCAGGGACCTGACCGAAACGATCTTTTCCAAACTGACGCCCTGGCAGGTCGCCCAACTCGCCCGTCACCCGCAGCGCCCCAACATGATGAAATACGTGGAGAGGATCTTCACCGACTTCGAGGAACTGCACGGCGACCGCTGCTTTGCCGATGACGCCGCGGTGATCGGCGGCGTCGCGCGTCTCGACAACCGGTCCGCTTCAGTGATGGTCATCGGCACGCAAAAGGGCTACGACACCAAGGAAAAAATTCGCCGCAACTTCGGCATGCCACGCCCCGAAGGCTATCGTAAGGC
>DATMXC010000094.1:0-6672 GCA_035561915.1 Gammaproteobacteria bacterium | reverse complement strand
GACTTTTCCAATGGGCACGACTCGCATCGGCATACCAGCTACGCAAGGGGATTTCCGCCTGCGGGTGCCTTTCCCAAAACTCGCGCAACCTCGACAAGGCGATAATCCGCATAGATTAATTTACCATGTTCCCGTTATGGGAGCAATAGGCCTAATTATTGCTACACCCCCGATCAATCCAGTTCTTCTACCTTGCTGCGCATACCCTTGGTCTTGGAACGTACCTTTTTACTTGCCACCCGGCGATTTTTTGAGGCCTGAGTCGGCTTAGTGGGCCGGCGTTTTTTCGGCACGGTGTTGAGTGCACGCAGCCTCTTAATGAGGCGCTCAAAGGCAAGGGTACGATTGCGAAGTTGTGACGGAGAATCCTGTGCGATCACGACTACGCCGGAAGGAATATGGGTAAGCCGCACCGCGGAACTGGTTTTTTGCACGTGCTGACCGCCGGGACCGCTGGCGCGAAAGGTGTCAATCCGCACCTCGCGTTGCAGGGTAGCTCGATCCAGCACATAGGGTGGTGGTTGTGTTCTGCCGGACATGCCGGTAGTTTACTGTTTCACCAGTGTGGGGGGAATATACCTTTGCTTAATGCCATTTGGGTTGGCTTCTTTCTAATCGCCTTCGGCTTCGGGATTTTCAAGATGGTGTTTCTCGGCCAGGCCGAGATCTTCGTCGGGATGATGAAGGCGGTATTTGATACCTCCAAGACGGCCTTTGAAATCGCGTTAGGACTCACCGGGGTGATGACCTTGTGGCTTGGCGTCATGCGCATCGGAGAAAAGGGCGGATTTTTACGGTTCTTGACCCGCCTCATGATGCCGTTGTTCCGCCGCCTGTTTCCCGAAATCCCCCCGCAGCATCCAGCCTTGGGCTCCATCCTCATGAACATGTCGGCCAATATGATGGGGCTGGACAACGCCGCGACGCCTATGGGCCTCAAGGCGATGCGCGAGCTGCAGGAGTTGAACCCTGCAAAAGATACCGCCAGCAACGCGCAGATCCTGTTTCTGGTCATCAATGCCTCGTCAGTGACGATATTCCCCGTTACGATTTTCACCTATCGCGCGCAGCAAGGTGCGGCCGACCCCACCGATGTGTTCATTCCCATACTGATCGCCACCTATGCCTCAACGATGGCGGGCTTGATCGCAACGGCGCTGGTACAGAGAATCAATCTCTTGGATCGCGTGGTGCTGGGCTATTTAGGGGCGATCACGGCGTGCGTGGCGGGTCTAGTCTTTTATTTCACGCAGTTGCCGACTGAGGCAATGTTGCACCAGTCAGCGGTGGCCAGCAATTTTTTGCTGTTTACCCTCATCATCATTTTTTTGCTCGGTGCGCTGCGTAACAAGGTTAATGTCTATGACGCGTTCATCGAGGGTGCGAAGGACGGCTTCAATATCGCTGTCGGCATCATTCCTTATCTCGTCGCCATGCTGGTCGCCATCGCCGCATTTCGCGCCAGCGGCGCACTGGATATGCTGCTCGGCGCGGTGCGCTGGCTGGTGAATGCGCTGGGCATGGACAATCGTTTTGTGGAGGGTTTGCCGACCGCGCTGATGAAGCCGCTCTCCGGCAGCGGTGCGCGTGCGATGATGGTGGAGACCATGCAAACCCACGGCGCTGATTCGTTCGCGGGGCGGCTTGCCTCAGTGATCCAGGGTAGTACCGAGACGACCTTTTATGTATTGGCGGTGTACTTCGGCTCGGTAGGCATCCGCTATGCACGCCACGCCGTGGCTTGCGCGCTGCTCGCCGATCTGGCGGGGATTACTGCTGCGATCTTGATTACGTACCTGTTCTTCGGCTAGGCCAATTGAATGTTGAAAATGTCCATCCATGGACTTTTTCAACTCGCTGCGGCGCGAAGTGAATTCGCGTCTTGCTCCATTTTTAAAACACTTACGTGTTTGAAAAATGATGCGGCACATCCGTGTGGCGCTTAGCAGGCTTTTTTCAACAGCCTGCTAATTGTGCGGCTTGCTGGTCGGCGTGGTACGAAGAACGCACCATAGGACCACTCGCGACATTACTGAATCCCATCGCGGCGCCGATCACGGCGAGGCGATCAAATTCGCCTGGGTGAACAAAGCGTGCGACCGGCAGGTGATGACGGCTGGGCTGCAAATACTGGCCGAGGGTCAGCATCTCACAGTCGTGTGCGCGCAGGTCGCGCATCACCTGTTCTATCTCGCTGATCTCTTCGCCCAAACCCAGCATGAGACCCGATTTGGTTGGAATATGCGGGTGCAGTGCCTTGAAGCGTTTAATCAAGGTGAGCGACCACTGATAATCCGCGCCGGGACGCGCCTGTTTGTAGAGTCGCGGCACGGTCTCCAGATTGTGATTGAAGACATCGGGCGGCGCTTGCGTGAGGATCTCCAGTGCGATGTCCATGCGGCCGCGAAAATCGGGCGTAAGGATTTCGATCCGGGTTTGCGGCGAGTGTTGCCGCACGGCCTGTATGCACTCTATAAAATGCCGCGCGCCACCGTCGCGCAGATCGTCACGATCCACCGAGGTGATGACGACGTAATTCAATCGCATGTCCTTAATCACGCGCGCCAGATTCTCCGGTTCGTTGACATCGAGCGGATCGGGTTTCCCGTGGGCGACGTCGCAAAACGGGCAGCGCCGCGTACAGATCGCCCCCATAATCATGAACGTGGCCGTGCCGTGCCCGAAACACTCGCCGAGATTGGGACAGGAAGCTTCTTCACAGACGGTGTGCAGGCTGTGTTCGCGCAAGATTCCCTTGAGGCGCATCACCTCCGGAGTGTTGGGCGATTTGGCGCGTATCCAGCTCGGTTTGCGCACCAGCTCTGTAGTCGGCGCTATTTTGATGGGGATGCGCGCCATCTTGGCGGCGCCTTTCAGTGCTCTAGGATCTTTGGGTTGATGGTCATTCATAGCGTGGTTATCATTCAAGCACAGGCCGACAGATGTTCATCGGCCTGCATCACTTCAGTAATCTTATATCCCAGCCGCTGCGCGAATTGTGTCGTTACAGACTGTTGGAGTTCGGCCATATCGGTAATAACGCCCAGTTTACGCAGATCAGTCACCGGCATATCCGGGTAGCCGCAGGGGTTGATCCGGCTGAACGGCGCCAGATCCATCGCTACGTTGAGACTGAGTCCATGATAGCTACAACCGCGCCGCACACGCAGGCCGAGCGCAGCGATCTTGGCGCCCGCGACATAGACGCCCGGCGCATCCCGCCGGGTGTCGGCGTTGACGCCGTGCTCGTTCAACAGCGCGATCACCGCCTGCTCCAGCGCCGTCACTAACTGCCGCACGCCCCAACCACGCCGGCGCAAATCACACAACACATACGCGACAATCTGGCCGGGGCCGTGATAGGTCACCTGTCCGCCGCGATCGGTGTGAATCACGGGGATAGCGCTGGGCGCAATGAGATGTTGCGTTTTACCGTTATAGCCCAGCGTAAACACCGGCGGGTGTTCCACCAGCCATAGCTCATCTGGAGTAGCCTCATTGCGCGCATCGGTAAAACCACGCATCGCCTCCCACACGGGCCGGTACTCGCGCAGCCCAAACCGGCGCACCCTGAGCACGTTATCAGGGAGCACACTGTCAGGCACGGTCTACATCCCGCAAGGCGCGCTTGTAGTCCTGATAAAGCGCGATCACACGCGCCCACATCGGCCCCGGCTTGCCGCCGCTCACGGCCTTTCCGTCCAGGCGTGTCACCGGCAGAATCTCCTTGGTCGAGCTGGTGAGCCACACCTCATCGGCTACACGCAGTTCGTTCTCGCGGATGGCGCCCTCACGGCAGGCGATGCCGTGCGTCTCCGCCAGCTCGAGTATCACATCGCGAGTGATCCCCGGCAGCAAGCGTGGCCCCTTGGGTGGAGTGATGAGGATATTGTCCTTTACGATAAACAGATTGCTCGCCGCGCCCTCGGTCACCTCGCCGTTGCTGATGAGTATCGCCTCGGCCGCGTCCGCATCGAGGGCCTGTTGGCGCAGCAGGATATTCGGCAGCAAGGTGATCGCCTTGATGTTGCAATAACGCCAGCGGATGTCGTCCAGCGTGATGGCGGCGACACCTTCTGTCGCCAGACTTGCAGGCAACGGCGCCAACGGATTGCTCATCACAAACACCGTGGGCGCTACCCCCTTGGGAAAGGCATGATCACGCTTGGCGACCCCGCGTGTCACCTGCAGGTAAATAGATTGATCGCCGTACACTGACGTGCCGGGAGCGACCTCGGTGGCGTTACGCTCAACCAACTCCTCTAGAATACTGTTCCATTGGTCATACACAAGGGGATTGTCGAGTCGTATCCCGGCGAGGCTGTAGTCCAGGCGCTGCAGGTGCTGATTCAAGCGAAACAACTGACCGCCATAGACGGGAATCACTTCGTAGACTCCGTCGCCGAAAATAAAACCACGATCCAGGACGGAAACCTTGGCCTGATCCAGGGGTAGAAATTCTCCATTAAGGTAAACAGTAGGCTGGGCCGTCATCGGCTTATTTGGCAAACCAAAGTTTCACGGTATCCACCAAGCGGCGCCACCAACCACCCTGCGCGACATCCTGCAAAGCGACCAACGGCCGCGTGGCGAGCACCTTGTCGCCCAGACTCACCTTCACTGCACCGTGTCGCTCACCCTTGCTGGCAGGTGCGATGATGCGCATGTCAACCTCCAACGCCGCGGTGAGGTTCTTGTATTGGCCGCGCGGTACCGTGACATACAAATCCTCACTCAGACCCAGAGGCAGATCGCGGCTGACGCCCTTCCAGACGCGGGCCGTGCCGAGAGGTTTGCCGGCCGCATACAAGGCATGGGTTTCATAAAAGCGGAAACCGTAATTGAGCAGCTGCTCACTCTCCTTGGCGCGGCTGTTCTCGCTCTCGGTGCCGAGCACCACGGAAATCAGCCGCATGTCGTCATGCTTTGCGGAGGCGATGAGGCAGTAGCCCGCCGCGTCGGTATGGCCCGTCTTGACGCCGTCCACGCCGATGTCGCGCCATAGGAGTTTGTTGCGGTTGTATTGGGTGATGCCGTTGTAGGTGAACTCCTTGACCGAATACCACTTGTAATATTCTGGAAAATCACGGATGAGCGCGCGCGCGAGCTTGGCCATGTCGGCGGCGGTAACATACAGCTCCGGATCGGGCAGGCCTGTGCTGTTGGTAAAGTGACTGTGCTCCATGCCGATCTCTTTAGCGTGTTGATTCATCAGCGCGACAAAACTCTCCTCACTCCCCGCCGCGTGTTCGGCGAGGGCCAGGGTGGCGTCGTTGCCCGACTGAACGATCATGCCCTTCAGCAGATCTTCAAGCCCCACCTTGGTATTCACCTTCACAAAGGTGCGTGACCCCTCCGTGCGCCAGGCCTTCTCGCTGATGGATGCCTGATCGGTGAGCTTGATCTTGCCCGTCGCCAACTCCTTGAACACAGCATAGGCCGTCATCAGCTTGGTAAGGCTGGCGGGTTCCATGCGCTGATCGGCATTGTTCTGCGCCAGGATGTCGCCGCTGTGAAAATCCATGAGCGCATAGGCACGCGCCGCGACACTGGGCGGTGCGGGTATCGGTTGAGCGGCAGTTTGCGCCTCAGTCTGAGCCGTGGTGGGGGGGCTTTTAGCCGGCGCGTCGGCTGCAAACAGGGGCTGAGAGAAGCATAAACACAGCAGTGAGAAAACAAGGAGTCTTGGCTGAAGCATCATGAATGTTGAAACCAGGGAGATTGGCTGCTTAGGATAGCAGTTTTTACAGCCGCTGAGAAAGGGCACAGCCTGAAAGGTTGCCTAACAAACCCGCTATCGATTCACGCGTTGAGGAGTCCCCAAGCCCAACTTAGAGAGCGTAATCGCCGCCTCGGCGGCCTCAGCGCTGTTCAGCATCGGTCCCAACCGCACGCGATACCATGTGGCAGTATTGATGATCTCCGCCGTCGTATGAACCAGCGTCATGATCCGATCGCGTAGTCGCTCGGCGTTGGCGCGGCTCTTAAATGAGCCAACCTGCAAATAGATCTGGCCGGCATCCGGCGGTTTCGATACCGGGACCGGCACAAGGGCCGGGGGTGAAATTTCCCTGACCTCCTCTTTGAAGGAAGAGGATTCCGACTCGATTCCTATGGGCGGCTGGCTGTCGGCGCTTGCGACCAGCGGCACGGACGCCTGATCGGGCTCGACCGGAATTTCGTAGGGGGGTGCTTCGCCCACTCTCGCCACCAAGCTGGGCAGCGCCTCACCGGGCTGAATCGCGCGCACCTCGACCAAGGCCGTGCCGGTGGGCAGAACCCCCAGCTTGCCGGCGGCGGCGTAAGAAAGATCTATGATGCGCTCTTCATGAAAGGGTCCACGGTCATTGACGCGCACAACCAAATTACGGCCGTTACTCAGATTAGTCACCAAGACATAGCTCGGCAGCGGTAAGGTCTTGTGCGCCGCCGTGACGCCATGAAGATCGTAGGGCTCGCCGCTCGAGGTACGCCTGCCGTGGAATTTAGTGCCGTACCAGGAGGCGATCCCGCGTTCCACATAACCCGCACTGCTGCTCAAGGTATGGTAGAGGCGGCCATTAACCTCGTAGTAAGGTGGATTTCCATATTTGCTGTAAGGCTCCATCTGCGGCTCAGGTTCCGGGATGGAATCAAAATCAACCTGTTGCAGCGGCGCCCCATCTGTTTCGC
>DATMXC010000093.1:0-6157 GCA_035561915.1 Gammaproteobacteria bacterium | reverse complement strand
AAAAAAATATGCGCAGTGGGCGAGCAAGCGCCTACCGACCGAAGCGGAATGGGAAAAGGCCGCGCGTGGGACGGACGGACGGCGCTGGCCCTGGGGTAACGAGCTGGATGGGACTCGGCTTAATACATACTACAACGTGGGAGCGACCACGCCTGTCGCCAGCTATCCGCGCGGCGCGAGTCCGTTTGGGGTAATGGATCTCGCCGGCAACGTTAGTGAGTGGACGGCGGATGATTTTGTGCCGTATCCCGGCAGCGCTGCGCCGGAAGATTTGTTCAAGGCCAAGCGCGGCAAGGCGACCTCGGCGGAAGACCGCAGCCTTAAAGTAGTAGACTTGGTGGTGACGGATGAGCGCTACAAGGCGATGCGCGGCGGGTCGTGGAAGAGTGATCCGTTTTCCACGGCGGCCTATCATCGCAACTTCTCCTTGCCGAATTATGCCTCGGATTTTTACGGTTTTCGTTGCGCGCAGAGCGTACCTTAGATTAGCTCGATGAAGAAATTTCTCTTATATACTGGGTTGCTCACACCGGGGGCGGCCTATGCCCTCGATAGTTACCGCTATCTGCACGTGACGATTGATACCTTGTGGTACATCTTCCTGTTTTTGGTTCCCGGCGTGCTTGCGCCCATCGGCCTTGCCGCATGGTTGTACTGGCGCAATGCAAAACGCGCGTCCGGCGCGGAGTCCGAGCGTGACGAGTGATGCGCGCATGAGACGAATCTGGTCGTTGCCGTTGCTTGCAGCGTTGTTATGTCCGCTGCTCCCACTCGACCCGGCATGGGCCGCGGAGCGAAGTAGTGAGACGGTGATTCAGGAGTTTGTGAAGCAGGATGAGCGCACCCAAATAGCCATTCTGAAAGAGCGGCAGGCAGAGGCGCGTGGTAAGCATCAGATACTGTTCTTGATGGGGATAACGTTGTTGGCCAGTATCCTCACCACAGTCGGATTGGGCATCGCCATGGCGGTGTACGGGAAGCAGGTGTTTGTACCGCACATGCTGTTCGCGGGCCTCAGCGCGACGCTTGCGATTGTGCATGCGGTGGTGGCGATAGTGTGGTTTTATCCGTTTTGAGTCGCCTTCGGCGAGACTGTATTTAATCGGGGTCTCGTCCCCGAAGGCGAGGTACTTTTTCTTGCGTGGCCAAGAAAAAGTACCCAAAAAGAAGGTCACCCGGAGGCTGGGTCGCTAGCGCGACTGTCCTGCGTTGCTCGTTGCACTCGGGCTCGCCCAACAGGCCATCCATGGCCAGGTGGGCTCGTGCCGGCTTCCTGCCGGCACCCTGCGAGCTGGTTCCTCCTGCAACTGCGCTACTCGGCTGCGCCTACGGGACTCAAAAAACATACGGGCCTGGCATAAAGTGTTTCTTCTCCGCCTTAGTCAAGCCGAGCACTGAGGGAAAAGAAAGTACCCAGCCGCCGGGCTGCCCCCGGCATTAAAATTAACCTCGCCAAAGGCGACCCAAACTAACACAACCCAAAAAATGCAACCTCCCCTCCGCATTTGGCCTTGGGCCTTACTGTTCCTCTACACCCTCTCCGGCATGACCGGCATCGCTTACGAAGTGTTGTGGGCGCGGATGCTGGCGGTGCAATTCGGAGTGAGCATCTTCGGTGTGTTGGTGACCGTAACGGCGTTTATGCTGGGGCTGGGCCTCGGAAGCGTTGTCGGCGCCCATCTGTCTCGTAGGTTACGCAATCCGCTCACGTTGTTCGCTGCGCTGGAAGGGGGCATTGCGATATATGCGTTGCTCATGCCGCAATCCCTGTCAGTGTTGGACGCCATGACCGGCGGTCTTGCCTTGGAAGTCGGTCTAAATGGCTGGTACCTGCTGCAAGGCGCCGTGACGGCAGCGGTATTGCTGCTTCCCGCCTTGGCGATGGGTATCGCCTTTCCACTGATGCTGAAGGCGCTAAAGCCCACTCCGTTCACACTCGCCGAGATCTATGGGGTGAATACCTGCGGAGGGGTCGCCGGTGCCCTGCTGCCGCTGTGGTTATTACCCGCCTGGGGTTGGGTGCAAGCAATCAATACCATCGCGGTGGTCGGACTGTTGGTTGCGCTCTGCGCGTGGATCATCAGCGTTTTTGCATGGCCTAAGAGCGAGCCCGAGGTCGCAGCGGTCGATACCCGGCCGCAGCGCTTAAGTCTGCTGGCCTATGCCGGCGTGGGCGTCGCGGCCTTGATGCTGGAGATCGCCTGGATACGCCTGTTCGGCATGATCCTGCTGCGCACCGAGTATGTCATGGCGCTGATCCTCGCGATATTTTTACTCGGCATAGGTTTGGGTAGCCTGCTCGCAAGGTATATGAGGGACAGGTTCTGGCTGAGTGCTCTGCCCGTCATCGCCGTGCTGTTTTCAGTCACTAGTTTGTGGGGAGTACCCATCATCTCGGCCTGGGCGGAGCAGGGGAGGTTTGACTCATTACTCGAGGCGCTCACCCTGCAAGGGCTCGCGCTGACCGCGCTCACCCTGCCCGTAACTCTTGCGCTGGGCGCGTGGCTTCCGCTCATCAGTGCGCGCGCCGGGCGAGTACAAAGCGGTGCGTGGTTGTATGGAGTCAACGCACTGGGAGGGGCACTGGGCGCGCTGCTCGCGGGCGGGGTATTGATTCCGGCGTTCGGCGCGCCCGGCACGCTGCTGATCGCTGCATCGGTGCTGCTGGTGTGCGGTCTGGTGTGGGTCAGCGGCGCTACTCTAAAAATGGTTGTAGCCGCGACGGGGCTGGTCACTCTCGTAGTAGTGGGCTGGCCGGTACGCGAGTTGCCAGAGATTGCAAGACTGTTGCCCAAGGCGCAGGCGGGAAGCCATGACGTGTATCGTCACGAGGATGCGCTCTCCATCACTCAGGTCGTGGAACGCGCCGATGGTCAGCGCGTGTTACTGACCGACATGCAGCGCATGGATGCGGCGACTGATCAGGCCGCTGTGCTCGTGCAACAAAATCAGGCGCGGCTGCCGCTGTTGCTGCACCCCGCGCCGCGCAGCGTGTTGTTTCTCGGTTTGGGAACGGGTATCTCGGCGGCCGGTTCGCTGCCGTTTCCGGATCTGCAACGCACCGCCGTGGAAGTGTCTCAGGGGGGGATAGAGGCCATGCCTTGGTTTGCGCCCCTCAATCAAGGCGTCGCTGTCGCCACCCGCATCGTGCGGGATGATGCGCGGCGTTTTTTGCGCGCCGGCAGCGGACATTACGATGTCATCGTCGGCGATCTATTTCACCCCGATCTGGTCGGTCACAGCACGCTGCTCTCGGTACAGCAGTTCGCCCGTGCCAGGGCGCGCCTCAATGAGGGCGGTCTGTTTGTACAATGGATCGCGCTCAATCAGTTCGACGCCGAGTCGCTTTCCGTGGTGCTACGCAGCTTCGCGCGCGTGTATCCGAACGCCGTGATCTTCATGGACGGATTTCGCCTGGCGCTGGTTGGTGCAACCGGTAAGATAGCCGGCGCGCCGGCAGTGCTCGCCAATCTCAGCCGCGTGAATACCGAAACACAGTTGCGAGTGACCGGCGGGGAAGGCGCATGGACCTGGCTAGGCCGATACTGGGGGCGAATAAACGCAGGAGATGGCCCGGTGCAAGACGAATGGGCTCCACGCATTGAGTATAGCCTGCCTCGTGTCCGTTACAGCGGAGAAATGGATCTTGCAAACATTATCGAGGAATTGTTGCGACAACGCCCGACACTGGAACAGGCCGCGAGTGAACTGCATATCGCGACGTCTGGTCTCGCCGAGTTTGAGCGCAGCTACGCGGGAAATGAGCTGGCTACGCGCGGTTGGCTTGCGACGCTGCGCGGCAGTGACGGCGGTGCGCGGCTGCTGCGTCTTGCCTATGAGGCCAATCCTCGTGACCGCTGGATTGCCTTTGCGCTGGCCGATGCGATGTATGCCTCGCTGCCGCAGGCCCTTACCAAGGGCAGAGACAGGCGTGCCGCTTTGCAGGTGATACTCAAGCTGCATCCCGATCATGTCGAGACGCTGCGCGCCTTGTGGCGGCTCGAACTGGAGGCGGGTAATGCGGCCGAAGCGGAGCGCTATCGTTCTCAGCTCATTGCAGCCAGTCCTCTGGATAGCGAAACCCGTGAAGCGAGATAGCACTCTACGCGTTGCGGCGTGTCCAACAGTGTGAGGCCCTTCCGAAGACTGAATGAATTCGGCCCTACGGTGCGACAAATTCGCACATGAATCATTGTGTTAAAATAGTATAGCTATGAGTGTCAGCGCCAACCAGGCATTAAACCGCATTAAGGTGACGGTCGAGACAGGACGTGCCGTCTCCGATGGCGTGCGCTTGCACCGCTACCGGCGCGCCGTGCAGTGGGGCGCGCTGCTGGCCGCCGTATTGATCCCTGTCACCGGCCTGTTCCGCATAGACCCCGCCGCCGGGGCTTTTGTGGTGCTGGACCGGCAGATCTGGTTTTCCGATTTTTTCATCGTGGTGGGGTTTTGGCTGGCGGTTTCGAGCATGCTGGTCATGACCTATTCCACGCTTGGGACCGCCTTCTGCGGCTGGGTGTGCCCGCAAAACACCTTCTCGGAGTGGGCCAACCGCATGACTCAGAAGTTTTTGGGCAAACGCGCCGAGGTGAGCCTTACCGGCGAGTTGATGCACGTTTCTGCAGGCAAGAAAAAATGGATTAACTGGCTGATGCTGGGCGGCCTGTTCCTGGTGGCGTCGCTGCTGCTTGCCCTGATCCCTCTGCTGTATTTTTATCCGCCCGATGTGGTTTTGTCGTTCCTTATTTTGCGTGACGATGCGCGCCTCGCTTCCTCGCTGTACTGGATCTACACGGTGTTTGTGCTGATTATTCTGGTGGACATCGCCGTGGTGCGCTACTTCTTTTGCCGCTTCATGTGCATCTACCGGGTCTGGCAGCATTCCTTCAAGACCCGTCAAACGCTGCATATCGCGTATGACGATGCGCGCGGCGAACGCTGCGCGAGTTGCAACTTTTGTCTTACCGTGTGTCCTGTGGAGATAGACCCGCGCAATACCAGCACCTACGACAGTTGTATCAACTGCGGTGCGTGCATCAGCGCCTGCGACTCGCTGCAATACCGCAACGCCGAGCCAGGACTGTTGGGTTTCGAGTTTGGCGAACGCAAGGTGTCAAAGCTGGTTGGGCTCGCGATCCAACAGGGCAGCAATCTCAAGAGCAATCTCGGTACGTTGCTCGGGCGTTTTTCGTGGAGCTTACCGCTCACGGTGATTGGCACGGCGATGTTCACGTGGGGCCTGCTGAGCTATCAGCCCTACCACCTCACCGTTTACCGTGCGGACACCAATCAGGGAACGATACAGGACTATCGTATCGGTCTTGCCAACAAACTGTATAAAGAGGCGCTGTTGAAGGTGCGGGTAGAAGGCCTGCCCGCGGCGAGCTATCAATTGTCGGGAAGTGAAATGGTTTTTACTACGGTCGGACGCAAGGACCTCAATCTGCACATTGCTAAAGTGCTACCCAAGGGACTGTATCCCGTTGTCGTACAAGTAGAGGCTCAAGATGGTTGGCGCGCGAGCTATCGAGTACAACATTTTGTCAGTAGTGATGGACGATGACCATGCAGCAGGATGATGAAAAAAGCGGGAGCGAACCGGGAAATCCCGATTGGGGCGTCGAGAAGCCGGATCATTACGGTTATGCCTCGGACGAGGAACGCCGCAAGAAACGCGGCCTAGAAGACTGGGAGCTGGTCGAGAAAATCCCTGAGTCGCAGCGCAATCTGCCGTATTGGTTTGTCGCGGTGGTCGTTGTTGTCACGCTGATTGCCGTGGGCTTGAGTTTCCCGTTTTGGGGGGACCGGCCCGGGCATCCGCGCCCGTGGTTCGACTGGGGCTTCGCCGCGGCCCTGGTGTACATCGCGGCGGGGTTTGCATTCGTCTACTACATGGTCAACATGTACGGTTCAAAACGCGCGGGTAAGTTGGATAGCGACAAGACTAAGAATGAAGATCAAGACCCGCCATGAAGGCCATTCTCATAGCGCTCTTATCCGTGTGCGCCGTGGCCTGCGGGACAGGTGAATCACGGTTACCTGTACAACGCTGGCAAGATGTCGTGATCGGGGTGGAGACACGCCCGGCGCCGGTGGTGGTGGGGATGAATGAATTTCTGGTGTCGGGGACACGCCCGCCGCGCCGCGCCGCGTACGA
>DATMXC010000092.1:0-2416 GCA_035561915.1 Gammaproteobacteria bacterium | reverse complement strand
ATGGGCACCTCTAAAAACTCGAATATGTTTCAGTGAAGCGCAAAAACCAGCTGAGCGACGAGAGGCGATGTGGTAGAAGACGGCATGAACACCATTCCAACACCACAGCCCGGATTGTTCGACTACGAAAGCCGCATGAAGAAGCTGGACCGCGGCCCTGACCCGCTGGCGCGGCTCAACGCCAGGATCGACTGGGAGATATTTCGGAAGGAGCTGGAATGCGCCGTTGAGAAGGAGGCCAGGGGGCCCGGTGGCCGCCCCCGCCATGATGTGGTGAGGATGTTCAAGGTGCTCGTGCTCCAGCGATACTACTGCTTAACTGCACAAATTAACGATAGTATTGTGGAGTTGCGAGCCCTTCACCTCGCGCTTGCGCCACTTGAACGGCTTGGCCTTGGAGCCATACGCGGCAACAAAGGCCTCGATAGCCGCCCGCAGTTCAGTCACGCTTTTGAAGCTGGCGCCCCGCAGGGCTTTGCGCGAGAAGATCCCAAACCAGATTTCGACCTGGTTGAGCCAACTGGCGGAGGTCGGCGTGAAATGAAAATGGACAGTCGGGTGCTGAGCCAGCCACGCGTCACATTTCTTGTGCGTGCCGTAGTTGTCCAAGATCACATGCAGCTCCCGGTTCGCGGGCGTCTCGGCGACGACCGCGTCCATGAACCGCAAGAACTCTTCCCGCCGCTTGCGCACGGTGGTCTCGGTCTTCACATGGCCGGTGGCCACCTGCAGCGCCGCGAACAGGTTCAGGGTGCCGTGGCGCTTGTAGGTGCTCTTGAACCCACGCACGATCGTGCCGTTGTCAGTCTCCACATAGCCCGTGGCGCGCTCCAAGGCCTGAATGCTCGGCTTCTCGTCCACGCACATCACCAGAGCCTTCTCCGGCGGATCGAGGTAGAGGCCGACAATGTCTGCCGCCTTGGCGGCGAATTCCTTGTCCGTGCTCACGCACCAAGACCGCTGCCGTTGCAAGCAAATGCCCTCCTTGCGCAGCACCCGCCACACCGCATGGACCGAGCCCCGCACCACCGCGGCCACCGCTGGCCCGTCCCACGTGGCTTGCCCGGCGGGCGGGGCCTGTTCCAATGTCGCCAAAACCCGATTCCGAAACGTCTCGTCGTACACTCGCTGCGCGCCTGGACGCGGCGCGTCGCGCAAGCCGTTCAGCCCTTGAGCCACAAACCGCTGCCGCCATTTGATCACGGTGTTCGGACGCGTGTGGCACTGACGGGCCACCGCCTGCACCTGCTGGCCGGCCAGACAACCCAACACCATCCGGGCTCGCTCCACCATCTGCTTGGGTTCGGTGCGGCTGGCCGCCAACCGTTGCAGCTCGGGCTGGTCCTCGGAACTACACCTGATTGCGGGCGCCGCGCGGGCCATGCGCCGCAGCATACAATATATCGCGTATCATTGCAATTAAGCACTACAATCTCTCGGATGAGCAGACGGAGTACCAGATCAACGACCGGCTCTCGTTCCAGAAGTTTCTGGGGCTGACGTTGTCCGATTCTGTTCCCGACCAGAAAACGATCTGGCTGTTTCGTGAAGGGTTGATCCGGAGAGGGCAGGTCAAATCGCTCTTCAGGCGATTTGAGCAACATCTGCATGAGGCTGGATTGATGGGACGCGAGGGCAAGATGATTGATGCCTCGTTTGTGGATGTTCCACGGCAGAGAAACAGCCGGGAGGAGAACAAGGAGATCAAGGAGGGCACGGTGCCGGAGTCCTTTCAGCAGAACGAGAACCGGAGGGCCCAGAAAGATATGGCGGCCCGGTGGGCGAAGAAAGGCGCGGAAGTGCATTACGGGTACAAGAATCATGTGAAGGCGGACCGGACCACCAAACTGATCGAGGATTACGAAGTCACCGACGCCAGTGTCCACGACAGTCAGGCGGTTGAAGATCTGGTGGAAGCAGGGGACGGGATCGTGTATGCGGACAGTGCGTATACGGGTGCAGCCATCGAGACGATCCTTGAGGAGCATGGGGTCACGGGCGAGATTTGCGAGAAGGGGTATCGGAATCATCCGTTGACGAAGGCCCAGAAGAAGAGGAATCAGAAAAAGAGCAAGATCAGGGCTCGCGTGGAACATGTTTTCGGGTTCATGACGAATACGATGAAAGACGGGTTGAAAATGAGATGGATCGGGATGCCACGGATCACCGGCGGGATTGGACTGTTGAATCTGGTGTACAACCTGGCCCGATTCGAGCAGATCCTGAGGTTAAAGCTGGCGTAGGGCACCTGGGGATGAAACGAGCCGGGAAAGAGGAAGCAATGAACCGGAACAGGCGAACACGAGTGGAGATCAGCGTAAATCAGGGTGCCAGAAAACGAAACACGGCGGGTAAGAGCCCCCGTGTTGGAGAAATGATTTTCCTGGCTTCAATTAGCAGTTAATAGAGGTGCCCT
>DATMXC010000091.1:0-16135 GCA_035561915.1 Gammaproteobacteria bacterium | reverse complement strand
CCCCCACCCTGCCCCGCCCCCTACACAGGGGGCGGGGACATAGCGGGAAGTGTAGTCTCACTTACTGACTTACGAGAAATATATCCGATAGAAGCTGTTCAAGGATAACAACCGCCATGCCTAAGCTCATTCAAGTCTTGTTGCTGATTCCACTCCTCTTTCACGGCGGCGCATACGCCGAGGACCTGTTTCAGATCTATCAACTCGCGCAGCAAAGCGACCCGCAACTCAAAGCAGCGCAGGCGTCGCGGTTGGCGACGCTGGAGATCAAACCTCAGAGCCAGGCCCTGTTGTATCCCACCATCAGCGCCAGCGCGAATACGACCGGCAACCGTTTGAACATTACGCAACCCACCTCCGTGGCGGGAGAGACCTATTTCAATAGCAATGGCTACACCTTGAGCCTCACACAGCCGGTGTACCATCGTGACACCTATGTGCAGTTGCGCCAGGCCGACGCGCGCATCGCTCAGGCCGACTCTCAGTTGGCCGGTGCAGAACAGGATTTAATCATACGTGTGTCCGGCCGTTATTTCGATGTGCTTGCTGCCCAAGATAATTTGGAGTTCGCCCGCGCGGAAAAAAAGGCCATTGCGCGCGAACTGGAGCAGAGTCAGCAGCGGTTTGATGTCGGCCTCGTTGCAATCACCGATGTGCAGGAGGCGCAGGCGCGTTACGATCAAGCGATTGCACAGGAGATCGCCGCTGAAAGGCAGCTCTCTACCAGCCGCGAACTGCTGCGTGAAATCACCGGCCAAGATCATGCCGCCTTGGCGATGCTCGGAGAACAGATCCCCTTCCTCACCCCCGAGCCCGCGGATATCGAACAATGGACGCAAACTGCGCTCAAACAGAACCAGCAACTTACCGCCGCTCTATACGCCGCGGAGATCGCCCGCGAGGAGATCGAGCGGCAACGTTCAGGCCACTATCCCAGCGTGGATGTAGTAGGCACCCACGCCTATTCCAAATCAAGCGGCGGACGGTTCGGCGCCAGTGAGACGGACGGCGACGCGGTCGGTCTGCAACTTAATATACCGATTTATCAAGGCGGCCTGATCACTTCGCGTACCCGCGAAGCGGAATACAGACACAGCCAGGCACGAGAAAACCTGGAGCAGCAGCAACGCGCCGCCGTGCGCCAGACGCGCGACTCTTATACCGGTGTGGTCGCCAACATCAGCCGCGTCAGCGCGCTTAAACAGGCAGTGATCTCCAGCAAGACTGCGCTAGAAGCGACTGAGGCCGGCCTTGAAGTGGGAACACGCACCCAGGTAGACGTGCTCGATGCCCAACGCGAACTGTTTCGCGCCGAGCGCGACCATGCCAGGGCGCGTTACGACTACATTATCGAGACGCTACGCCTCAAGCAGGCCGCGGGAACACTGAGCCCCACTGATCTTGAGCAGATCAATGGCTGGCTGAAGTAGCTCAGCCTACTCATGACTACCATCGCTGCCCTATGCTCCCCCAGCCAGAGTCTGTTGGTCGTGGTGGACACTCAGACCGCACTCGCGGCTGCGATGCCTCCAGCCAAGCGCGATGAGGTATTGCGCAACACCGCGATACTGCTACAAGCGGCGAGTTTACTCAGCGTGCCCGTGCTGCTTACCGAGCAGTATCCCAAGGGCCTGGGAAAAACCGAGGCCGCCCTTACCCAACACCTGCCCCCCGCCACTCCCGTCATCGAAAAGACGTGCTTCTCCTGTTGTGGTGCGGCAGATTTCATGGGGGCCGTGCAGCATAGCCGAAGGAATCAGATCATTCTGGCCGGCATGGAGGCTCATGTGTGTGTCTTGCAAACCGCACTGGAATTACAATCAACAACTATGCAGGTATTCGTCGTTGAGGATGCGGTCTGTTCACGCCGCATGAAAAATAAGACCACCGCCCTCGCCCGCCTGCGTCAAGCGGGCGTCGTCGTCAGCAACACCGAGTCGCTATTGTTTGAATGGTTGCGCGATGCTGGCCATGAGCATTTCAAAAAGATTTCGGCGCTTATTCGTTGAGATGGTTTGATCGTGCGCACAGCGCACGCTACTAGGGAATATGGCGCGCAATAATTTCCAAAAGAGAATTAAGCGCACCACGATTCCGTTCAACCAGTTGACGCCCCTTTTCGCTCATCTGGTAACGCAGATTGGCGTCTTTGAGAAACATCACCACCGCGTCACCAAGTTGTTGCGTGTTGCGTATCTGCACGGCTGCGCCCGCCTCGCACAACTGTTGAGCGATCTCTGAGAAGTTAAACGTGTAGGGGCCGGTGATGACCGGCACGCCCTGCGCGGCGGGTTCGATGAGATTGTGTCCGCCCGTCGGTACCAGGCTGCCGCCTACAAAGGCAGCATCGGAGGCGGCGTAAAATAAATTTAGTTCACCCATGCTGTCGCCGATGACTATCTCGGTACTTGCGTCACAGACACGCTGCTCGCTACGCCGCACAATGCGGTAGCCTGACTTTTCGCACAACGCGGCGACCTTGGCGAAACGCTCGGGGTGACGCGGCACTATTACCAGCAGCGCATGGGGTAGCTCGCGGCGCACCGCCGCGTAGGTATCTAGGATTTGCCGCTCTTCGCCTTCATGGGTACTGGCAGCGATCCACACCGCGCGCTCGACACCCCAGGAGCGCCGCAACACTTCAGCCTGCTCACGCAGGCTCGCGGGCGGTTTCATATCATATTTGATATTACCGGTGACGTGTACGATCCCGGATGGGGCGCCCAGTTCGATGAAACGCCGCGCATCCTGCTGAGTTTGCGCCGCAACCGTGGAAAGCATGGCCAGCATTTCCGACGCCAGTTTTTTCACATATCTATAGCGCGCTGCGGAACGTTCTGAAAGACGTCCATTGGCGAGCACCACCGGTATATGTTGGGCGTGACAGTAATGGATGAGGTTAGGCCAGAGTTCGGTCTCCATGAGAATAAGCAAGCGCGGGCGTAAACCCCGCACAAAGCGCCGCACCACGCCGGGTAGATCATAGGGGAGGTAATAATGGGTAACGTCTTGATGCAGCGCGGCCTGCGCGCGCTCCGCGCCGGTCGGCGTTAGGGTGGTGACAACGATGCGCCATTCTGGATAACGCGCGCGCAAGGCCTTGACCAGCGGCACGGCGGCCTGGACTTCGCCCACCGAAACGGCGTGTATCCACAGACAGTCCTCTCGTGCCTGCGGTATCCACCCAAAGCGCTCTGGCCAGCGCCGCCAATAAGAGGGGGCGCGTAGCCCGCGCCATAGCAAACGCAACACGACCAGAGGCGTGAGCAGATATAAAAGGAAGGTGTAGATGGACCGCGTCAACGGACTCGAAGCTGGTCCATGTAGGCATCTACACCCTGTTCAATATCCTTGAACGGTTGAGTGTAGCCGATAGCGCGCAGCGCGGACATATCGGCCTCAGTAAAGCTTTGATAGCGACCGCGCAGATGATCGGGGAAGGGAACGTACTCGATTTCGCCCTTCCCCTCTGCTTTGATGACGGCGCGCGCCACATCGTTAAAGCTATGGCTCTTGCCGGTGCCCAGATTGAAAATTCCAGATTTATCACGCTGCGCCAGAAACCACAGATTCACCGCTACTGCGTCGCCGACGTAGATAAAGTCGCGGCGCTGCTCGCCGTTCGCATAGCCGTCGCTGCCTTCGAATAATTTGACCTTGCCGATCTCTCGAATCTGATTACGAAAATGAAACGCGACGCTCGCCATTGAGCCCTTATGCTCTTCACGCGGACCATAGACGTTAAAATAGCGCAGCCCGACTATTTGGTTCTTGGCCGTAGGTAACAGCCGACGCACGTGTTGATCGAACAGAAACTTCGAGTAGCCGTAGACATTGAGCGGGGCTTCGCACTCGGGGCTCTCTTTAAACACCTTGCCACCCCCATAAACCGCGGCGCTGGAAGCATAGATGAAAGGTATCTTGTGCTTCACACAATAATGCAGCAGGTGTTTGGAGTAGTCGTAATTGTTGCGCATCATATAACGGCCATCCCATTCCGTGGTTGTGGAGCAGGCGCCCTGATGCAGGATGGCCTCGATGGGAGGCAAGAATTCTTTCTGCGTCTGTATGGCGGACAGGAATTCGTCCTTATCCATATAATCCTGAATTTCACAGTCCACTAGATTGACAAACTTTGCGCCGTTTTCCAGATCGTCAACGACGAGAATATCGGTACGTCCCTGCTCATTCAAACCCTTGACGAGGTTACTGCCGATAAAGCCAGCGCCGCCGGTGACCACAATCATGCTGGAACCTCTGCAAAACTGCGGATTTTGTCTTGATACTTCGTTGCGGCTCGTTTCCGCTGCTCACATACTGGCGTGTATGCTGCGCTGCTCAACTTCGCCGCGCCTCGTCTCAAGCCAAACTTCTTGTTTTGCAGCGGTTTCATGCCGTTGATCCTTTGTTATCGGTACGAATGTTTTCGATGATGCGGCTGGTTGAAATGCCTTGTTCATAGCCTAGAATCCGCACCTGGCCACCGTGAGCCGTGACGCATTGATGGCCCGCAACCTGCTGCGGCTGGTAGTCGCCGCCTTTTACTAAAATATCGGGGAGTACACGGCAAATGAGCCGTTCGGGGGTATCTTCCGAAAAGGGGACGACCCAATCCACGCTTTTCAGCGCTGCCAGCACACGCATGCGTTGCGCGAGCGGATTGACCGGCCGCTGCGCGTCACCATTGCCCTTCAAGCGCCGAACCGAAGCGTCGTCATTCACGGCCACAATCAGCCGGTCTCCCAGCCGTTTGGCCTGTTCCAGGTAGCTCACGTGCCCGGCGTGTAAAATATCAAAACAGCCGTTGGTCATCACCACCCGTTCGCCGCGTGCGCGCGCCTCCGCCACTGCCGCCAACAGTTCATCCTCCGTCAGCAGCGCAGAGCTCCCAGCAGCACCCTCCCCCATCGCACTGCGCAACTCATCGGTGCTCACAGTCGCCGCACCGAGCTTGCCCACCACAATGCTGGCGGCCGCATTCGCCAAGGCCGTGGCGACGGCATAATCTTCCCCTGCCGCCAAGGCGGCCGCCAGCACGGAGACGACGGTATCGCCGGCGCCGGTCACGTCATAGACTTCACGCGCGTGCGCGGGCAGATGCAGGGCCTCGGTTCCTTCGCACAACAAGGTCATGCCGCGTTCGCTGCGGGTAATCAACAGGGCGTGCAGATCAAGACGGCGACGCAGTTGTTCACCCTTGGCGACCAACTCCTGCTCATCGCGGCAATGACCGACGACGGTCTCAAACTCCGCAAGATTGGGCGTAATCAATGTCGCGCCGCGGTAGATGTCGAAATCCGCGCCTTTAGGGTCCACCAATACGCGCTTGCCAGCCTGGCGGGCAAGCTCGATCAATTCACCTACTGCACGCAACGCCCCTTTACCATAATCCGACAATACAACCACGTCGGCTTGCGGCAGTAATTTTTTGAATCGCTCCACCAGGTTCGCAGGGATATGGTCCGTGAAGCCATCCTCGAAATCCAGGCGGATCAGTTGCTGGTGGCGGCTCAGCACGCGAAGCTTGGTGATCGTGGAGTAACCTTGCACCTGTTCAAACGCACAGTTCACGTTGGCGGCCGAAAGCTGGGTTTGCAAAATGTCCGCCGCCTCGTCTTTTCCAGTGAGGCCCAGGAGGGTGACCTGTGCCCCCAGTGCGGCAATGTTTAATGCTACGTTACCCGCTCCCCCGGCGCGCTCCACCGCCTGTTCGATGCGCACCACCGGCACCGGCGCCTCGGGCGAGATGCGCGCCGTCGCACCATGCCAGTAACGATCGAGCATGATATCCCCAACCACAAGCACCCGGGCGGCGGTAAAGTCAGGTAGGTGAGTCACGAATCCCTCTGCGTGTCGATTTTAAGCGTTAAATCATAGCATAATAGACACACGCGATCCGACAGCTGAAATATCCGACTCGATGGAAATCCTTTTGCAAAGTGCCCCGTACCTTGGCTAGCCGTCTTCAATCCAGGTTGATGGTCATCAGCCGCGCCCTGCCACGGCTAGTCAGATTCGGGCGTCGCCGACCGCCCGTTGTCCCGCAGCGCATCCTGATTGCCCATCATCTGCTGCTCGGCGACACGCTGATGCTGACACCCCTCCTCGCCAAGCTGCGCCAGAATTTTCCGTCAGCCGAAATCGTGATGACCACGCCCAAGGCCATCACGCCTTTGTACGCAAAATTACCCTATGGCGTGCGTGCCCTGCCATACGATCCGCGCGACGCCGCAACGCTGCCGCCGCTGTTTGCCGAGTCCGGCTTCGATCTCGCCATCGTACCCGGCGACAACCGCCATTCGTGGCTTGCGCTGGCGCTCGGTGCACGCTGGATCGTCGCATTCGCGGGCGACCGACCTGCCTACAAAAGTTGGCCAGTGGACGAGCTGATACCTTACCCCAATACCCCCGCCGCCTGGGGCGACATGGTCGCGCAACTGGCGCCAGGGTCCGTTCCACGGGCCTATGCACCTAGCGACTGGCCTGAACCACCGTTTAGGCCTTTCGACACCCCCACTGCCCCCTATTGTGTGTTGCACGTCGGCGCGAGCACACCGCTCAAGCTGTGGGAACCGGAAAAATGGCACGCCCTTGCCAGGGCGTTGACGGATCTCGGCCTGCGCGTTGTATGGAGCGGCGGCAAAAATGAACAACACATCGTCGCTCAAGCAGACCCGGACGGGGATTTTCAATCCTACGCGGGCCGGCTCGATCTGGCTCAGCTTTGGCATCTCGTGCAGGGCGCGCAACTATTGGTGTCACACGACACGGGCGTGGCGCATCTGGGCCGTCTAACCGGCACACCCACCGTCACCCTGTTCGGGCCCGGATCGAGTATCATCTGTGGCGCCGGCGATTTCTGGCGCAACGCACCCTACCGCGCGGTCACCATTCCGGACTTCCCGTGCCGCAACCAGCACGTCCTGTTCAAACGCGAAATCGCCTGGGTACGCCGCTGTGGCCGCGGCGTAGAGGAGTGCCCCGCGCCGCGCTGCATGCGGGCGATAGACACTGCGATGGTCATGGACGCCGTCAATGACCTGTGTCCATCAACCGCTAACGCGTCATAGATTTGCGAACACAACCCGATTATTTATTCTTTGCAGTATGGACGTACTAAAATAATCACAATGAGCCCATCAGGCACCTCACTTACCAGCCCGTTTCCCGTAAAAGATTTCCTGGCACCCCGTTACTGGCCGACCTGGATTGGATTGGGAATCCTTTGGTGCATCGCACAGCTTCCTCATCCCTGGCAATTTCAATTAGGAATACTCATTGGACGGATGATCTATCTGAGTTCCCGGCGGCGCAGACATATCGCTAGAATCAACCTCCAACTGTGCTTCCCCGAACTCGATGAAAATCAGCGTGTGCACTTATTGAAAAAACACTTCGCTTCACTGGGAATGGGCCTGGTGGAAACGGCGATGTCCTGGTGGACGTCCGACGCACGGATGCGCAAGCTGGCGCGCATCGAAGGACTCGAACACCTGGAGCAGGCCCTGCGATACGGAAAGGGCGTGATCTTGCTCAGCGCCCACTTTACCAATCTGGAAATCGGCACACATTTATTGGCCATCCACACCCGATTCCACGCCATGTACCGGGCGCACAAGAATCCGTTATTCGATGCAGTGATGAAGCGCGCACGCGAAGCGCGTTGTGAAAAGGCCATCTCCAGCGACGACGTGCGCGGCATGCTGAACAGCCTGAAGCAGAACATCCCGGTCTGGTACGCCTCAGACCAGAACTACGGGCTCAAACACAGTGTGTTTGTACCTTTCTTTGGAATCATGGCGGCCACCAACCCCGCACCGGCGCGACTGGCGCGACTCAGTGGCGCACCGATTGTCCCCTTCATGATTCAAAGGCGTGACAACCGGCATGATTATCTCCTCACCCTGTTACCCGCGATGGAAGGGATACCCGGCGATGACCTGAAACACGACATGCTGCGCATCAGCCAATTGATCGAAACACAAGTGCGCAAAGCGCCGGAACAATATCTCTGGGTACACCGGCGGTTCAAGGATCGGCCCCCAGGCGAAGCCAATTTTTATGAGCCTTAAGGAGCCGCGTGTGGCGTATCCGGTCACAGTCACCGTTATTACCCTGAATGCCTCACAACATATCCGGCAGTGTCTGGAAAGTGTGCGCTGGGCGGATGAGATCGTGATTGTGGATTCGGGCAGCACGGATGATACGCTGACCATAGCGAGGGAGTTTACCGATCGTATCGTGCATCATGATTGGGCAGGATACGGTCCGCAGAAACAATTTGCCGTCAGCGAGGCGAGGCACGACTGGATACTCAGCATAGATGCCGACGAATCACTCAGTCCAGAACTTGTTGGAAGTATCCGGCGCGTTCTGCAAGAGAACCCAACGTTTAATGCCTACAATCTGAGACGCTGCAATCAATTTATGGGGCGGTGGCTGAAACACGGTGAGGGTTATCCAGACTTGGTGCTGAGGCTGTTTGATCGCCGTCATGCGCGCTGGAGTGATGATGTCATTCATGAGAAGGTTATTTATAACGGTCACGTAGGTGAATTGGCGGGCGACCTATTGCACAGATCTGAAAATGGTATTGCCGCCTATCTGGATAAGCAAAATCACTACACGAGCTTGCAGGCAGAGAGGCTCTATGAGCGGGGCGTGCGCACAGGTATCGCGCAACTGCTCCTCAGCCCGGCAGTGCGGTTCATCAAGTTTTATTTTATTCGCCGAGGTTTTCTTGATGGGCTCCCCGGCCTGGTTCATATCATGATAGGCTGCTTTAATTCTTTTATTAAATATGCAAAGTTGATGGAATTGAACAGGCAATCAAGAAGATAGCGTTTTATCAGTCAACCGCTCAAAGGCAGCCATTACCTCATCTACACTGATATCTTTTACCTCCAGGCTGGGAGGTTGCAGAAGTTCATATGGCACACCCCACGGATGCCAGCGCGTTACATCCGATTTACCAAAGAAACACACAATGGGTTTTCCCAAGGCGGCCGCGATGTGCACGGCCCCGCCATCACTGCAAATCACTTCGTTACAGAGTGACAGCGCCCCGATCAAGTCACCGAGGTCCCCGGTCGGATAGGCGATAACCGGGAGGCCCGCCAACTGATTCATGATCACCTGCGCCTTATCGTCATCACCGGGGTGCATGGGGTTGTCGGCACCGCCGGGTGACCAGAGCAACACAAAGTTCGCATCGTATTTCTCATGCAGCTTTTTTATCAACTCGATAAATTTTTCCACCGGCCAACGTTGGCTGGGTTTACGCGCACTGATGTGCACGCCCAACAACATCCTGGCGGCCAACAATCCATGCTGTTTTAATTTCTGCTGCGCCCGCATCACTTTCGACGGGCTGGGCGTGAGGCGTGCCGGTGGCGGTGGTGACTGGATGCCCAATGGCGCCAGCAAGCGAAAGATGTCCTCCACTTCATGCATCGGCCTTTCCCTGGAGTATGGAACCGCCATATCTATGTGTTCTATTCCAGGCCTCCCCTCCTCGGTAAAACCTATGATATGCCTGGTCTTGATCCACGATAAGGTTCGTACTACGCGCGGCCAAAACCCAGGGGCTGCGATGATGGCGTAATCAAAACGCTCCCTGCGTAACCGCAGCAACAATCGGAACCGATCCCAATAGACGGCAAGGATGCTCTTGCCTTGCGGCCTATGCTTGGCCTTGGTGTAGGCGAATACCTCATCAATATCCGGGTTATTTTCGAGAACTGGCAGATTATAACTGTTAACCAGGGCGCAGATGCGGGCTTCCGGGAAACGCGAGCGTAAGGCGGCGATTACGGGTGTAGTGCAGACGAGATCGCCGATATTGTCACGGCGCACGACGAGGATTTTATTACTCATGGGAGGCGGCCGCTCTTTCACCCCCGATGGCGCCCAGCACCGCGCCGGTCAACACCCAGAATAACAGCGCCCCATCTCTCACAAAAAAATCATCGGTCATATTTTTTGTTAGCAACCCCACTATCATGACCACACAGGCTGTTTCGTAGGCATAGAGCGGTGAAATCTGCTGACGCCGCGTGCGTGGAACCCAAACAGCACGCAGCACCGCGAATATCAAACCTAGAAAGGCCAACATGCCGGGTATACCCATTTGTACGCCTTTGTTGAGGAGTATGTTATGGGCATGCCAGTAGTTGGTGTTTTCCTTGAAAAATTCCGGATTGCGCAGTCTGAATACCTCACGGCCGAACCCCGCGCCGATTAGGGGGTGAGCGCGAATATTCTCGACGGCCACGTGCCAGATTTTCCGGCGCTGATCAGGTTCATCTGCAGCCGTTGACCCAAGCTCTGACTGTAGCAAGACGTTGCGGTCATTCGCCTGCTTTACGAGTAAACCCGAAAGGGCGACCGCCAGCACGATTATTCCTACCAAGACCCTGCGTTGTGCGGGAAGAAAAATAGAGTCTCTGAGGAGATACCCGGCGAGCCCCAGCTCAACCAGCAATGAAACAAGACCCGCCCTATTCCCGCTGAAGTAGAGCACGATGACATTCAACGCCAACACAACCAACAAAAGGTAATATATCGTTTTATGAGTGCCTTTCAATTGCAGGGCATAAGCGGCTACAAAGGGCAACACCGTAATCAGATACGTGCTGAACATCCCAACACCGCTGAACGAGCCTTCTTGCAAATACGACTGTCCCAGTCCGGAAGCTACTATACTAAAAACGGCATAACCCACCATGAGCAGATTGCCCGCTACGACGACGCCTATGATTCGTGACAGAGCTTCAGTGCTGCGCACCCATGACGCCGCAAGCACCAAGGCAAGGATGCCGTAGACCACTTCACGTTTGACTTCGCTCAACGAGTAGGCCGGGTCTATGGCGTACAGCACGGAACACAATGCGATGGCAGCATACACCGCCCAAGCCCATGCGACCGGGAAGGAGAGCCTTAAGCGGTATCGCCAAACCGCCCACAGCGTCAACAGCAGCAGCGAGTAGAAGGCAATGTAACGTATGGCGATGGTGTGCGCGATGGGCAAAACCAATAGATAGGTCGCCATCAGAATAAACGCCCAGCAATTGAGTGCGCCACTGAGCGAACCATTTGGGACAGGCCAGATTACCGTTCTGCAGATCTTTTTCAACTTTTCCTTTGTCTTGAATGCGTGCGTCTAGTTTGCTCAACGCCATGCATAACCTATCCTAGGGTATCTCTCTATAACGTGAGTGATACCAGGATTTAAAATACTTTAGGAAGGTATATAAAAAAGCATAGACCCCAGCGACCAAACCTACCCCGCCATCCCTCCATGAGCCCTTAATCAAATACCACTTCACAAAGGCGAAGTAGGGGCTTATCAAGGCTCTTGATAAGGAGGGCGGTATGCTCTTATAGTTGCATAACCTACTGGTATAGATATTTAATTTATCAAATACCTCATGTATAGAATAAAACGTATCATGGCTGACATGACCCTCTATAACGCGGCTCGACTCGAATCCGATAGGCTTGTCGTCTACCGGCGCCCCATTGAAACTCACCCGGCGTTTGTTAAATAACCTTACTGGAAAATCAGGCGAGGAAACAGGGTATATCGCACGAACTGGTTTGTTAAGCACCTTCCAGTATCGGCTTATACGATAAGCGACCGTCTCGTCCGTTAAGGCATTTTTGATGTTTATTATATTATTTATTGTTAACTCGTCTAAGATTTCATCGCTATCCACGCAAAGCACCCAATTATTCCGGCTTAGCGAGATGGCAAAATTCATTTGATCGGAGTGTGTCGTGTAATCGTTGATTACAGGCGTAATACCATACCTGGACAAGATATTTAAGGTTGCATCGCTACTGCCAGAATCTACAACAACAAGCTCATCTGCCACCCTTAGCAAGGGCTTTACGCATTGCTCAAGCAGCCTTGCCGAATTAAAAGTAAGCAGACATACTGTTAACTTCTCCATACAATCAAGACACCCCTGCAGTAGCCTCATGGATTGATTTTTTTTCACGTGCACTCTGGAGTTCGTCATAAATACTTAGCAGTTGCATGCTCATCGAGTCGTGACTGATTGGCTCAACCGTTTTACGTGCCGCCCTGCCAAGGCTCTTCGCATAAGCGGTATCGAGCATCGCGCGCATAGCGGAAACTAAACCGGCTTTATCCAGGGCATCGCAGACAAAACCACAATTATTTTTTAATATTAATTCCGCCGCGCCGCATTTCGTGCTGGTAATCACAGGCAGGCCTGCGGCCATCGCCTCCAGTATCACGTTGGGAAAGGGATCGTATAGAGTAGGCAACACGAGGACATCGGCTGCCCCATAAAAGGGTTTCACATCTTGCTGCGCACCGAGGAAATGAACGCGGGCAGCCACCTTTAACTCCGCTGCTTGAGATAAGAAGCTATGCATTTTTTTGTCTTTACCGACGATCAGCAGATGCGCCGCCTCGGGAAGATCAGACATCGCCTTGAGTAGTATATCCATTCCCTTGCGCTCAAATCCGGAGCCCACGAAGATAAATAGCACGGCATTCCCGGGTATAGCGTAGCGCTCGCGGATGGCTGTGCGGTGACGCTGCAAGTCTGGATGAAACTCCTGCGCATCTATGCCGCTATAGATCACATGTAGCTTGTCTTCTGTTAAATTAAAATAGCGCTTGATTTCCTCCTTGACCATCTGCGAATTGCAGATCACTGCGCGCAAACGGGCGCTGTTGAACAGCCGTTTTTCCGCAAACCGCACGTAGTAGTGGTAAGGATTCAGGGCGAGGCGCCACTTTCCCCACCATCCCAAGGCGCGGCGGCGTTGTTTCAGCCATTCACGATGCACGCCATCACCGGCACGGTAGATGTCGCAGCAGGCCAGGCGTTCATGCGATTGAACAAGGTCCACCGGTTGTTGCGCCAGTATCTTGCAGGCGCGGCGGGCAAAACCCCAGTCACGCCACAGACTTCCGAGATAAAATGGATTACAAGGCAGCACCTGCACGGATTGAACAGGTTGCCATAGTCGTGTGACCAGAACGATATTGACACCGCGATTTTGCAACGTGGACAGGGTGCGCGCGAGGTAGCGCTCCGCGCCGCCATCCATAGTGTAGCGCTGACGCACCAAGGCCAAGGTTAGAGGTTTCATGCCGTTCCAATGATCTGGCCAACGGCCTCCAGTACACGCTGCACGGGGAGTGTGGTTAAACACTCACTCACCTTGCTCCCTCCGCAACCGTCCAGGCCGCACGGGCGGCAGGAATGCTCTGAGATTATCACTTGATGCCTGACTTGCCAGGGACCCCACACCTGTTCACTGCTCGGCCCGAACAAGGCGACAACCGGTGTTTGCATGGCTGCAGCGATATGCATGGGCACGGAATCCACACCGACGAAGCATTTTGCCCGTGCGGTGAGCGCGGCCAATTGCTTCAGGGTCAATCGACCGGAAAGGTCTATCGCAGGACGAGTTAATTTCTCGGCGATGCGGCGCACGGTCGCCATTTCTTTTTCATCAGGCGCCGCCGTGATAACCACCTGCTCGCCAGCCTCATGCAGGGCGTTGATCAAATCGGCATAGTAGTCGTCCCGCCAGGCCTTGAACGACCAGCGCGAGGTGGGATGCAGATGTATAAATTGCTTTTTGCTCAGCCCATGTTGTTCGAGCAGGCGGTCTATGAAGGCCTCCGCGTCCTGGCCTGGGATCAAGACCAGTCGTCGCTCTTCGAGGCCGGGATAAATCCCCAGTCTCCGCAAGGCGTCCAGATGTTGTTCCACGGTATGGCGAGGCGTCGCCGGTTGGCGATAGATGTGAGAAAAACTGCTGCGCCATAGCGCTCCGCGCCGGTGCGAGAATTCTCCCGCTACGCTGTAACGCGGCGCCAGCAATCGTGTCAGCCATGCCCCACGCGGGTGTTCGGTGAGATGAACGATCAAATCATACCGTCGGTTTCGCAATTCTTTTAACAAGCCCAACTCGTATTTTATCCGGTTACGCAAACTCTGTTTTTTCCAGTCCCGGTCTATGGTGAATACGCGCTGTATCGCCGGGTGTAAGGTTAACATCTCTTGAGTATCCTGATAGACCAACGCATCCACCTCCACCTGCGGCACGTGATTTTTGAGCACCGTAAACACCGGAGAGGTCAGCAGGACATCGCCGTGGTGACGCAATTTGATGACCAACGCTCGGCACAAGAGATCCGGGTCAATCGCATCAGCCAAGAAACTGCTCACCTACAACCTCCCTCACCCAGCAATAAAGGAGTGATGGTATCCCAAACCTGGGCCGGAGAGACAGTCTGATAACACGCCGGTTGAACATCGGCCGCGCCGCGATAGGTACAGGTACGCCTGCCGCAGGGGGCACAGACGAACTCGGCGCACAAGTGCGCCTGACCAGACCCAATGGTTCCAGTCAATTCCGGCCGGGTCGCGCCGTAAATAGTCACGGCGGGCGCCGACAGCGACGCCGCCAAGTGAGCGAGACCGGTATCCACGCCCACCACGCCACGGGCATGGACCAGCACAGCGGCAAGCCCTGCGAGATTCATCTTCGGCAAAATCGTAACACCTGAACACTGTACGGCGATATGCTGCGCGCGCTGTTGTTCTTTCTCATTTCCCCACGGGAGATAGACTTTATAGCCCGCCTCTGTGGCGAGACTCGCCAATTGCACCCAATAGTCCACCGGCCATTGTTTGCTTGCCCACGCCGTGCCATGCAGGAAGACCACATATCTCTCATCCGCCGAAACAGGACTGAAGCGGCCGCGCGATATGCCATAGTCAGGCGGCGTGACCGGACAGGGATACCCCAGCACTGCGGCAAACAATTCGCGCACGCGGGCAATAGCGTGTTTATTTTTACCTATTGCAAACCTGTGCCCATAAGCCAGTGCCGCAAGCGGCTCCCGCGCGGAGTGACGATCCAACCCATAGCGCGGGCCGCGCGCCATGCGAGTAAGCAGCCCACTCTTGATGAGACCTTGGGCATCAATAATTTTATCGTAGGTCTCGACACGCAATTGGCGCTGGAAACGCCGCCACTCGCCACTCATTACGGCTGTCATCGGGTGTTTGCGCCAACGCCGCAAGGCCACCGGGATCACGCGCGCCACGGCCGGATGCCAGGCGGGAATCTCGGCGTAGGCCTCTTCCACCACCCAATCAAAACGGATCTCCGGCATGGCATGCACAGCATCACTCAGCGCAGGCAGGGTGTGAATGACGTCGCCCAGCGATGAGGTTTTGACGACGAGAATCTTCATATTTCCGTCGCCTCGTCCATCATTCTTAATATTTGCTCCGGCTTCAGATCGCGCAGGCACTTCAAGTGACCCAGCGGACACTCACGCTGGAAGCAAGGACTACAGGAAAGTTTCAGCCATTGTATCTTCGCCTGTGTACTAAGCGGCGGCGTAAATCCCGGATCGGAAGATCCGTAAATCGCTATCAATCTTCGGCCGAGGGCGGCGGCCACATGCATCAGACCGGAATCGTTGGTCACCACCCGGTCGGCCAGTGACAGCAGGTCTATCGCTTCGGCGAGCGTGGTGCGGCCTGCGAGGTCCACGCATTCCACGCCCGCGATGGCGCGCACCTGGGCCGTGATCGCGGTGTCTTTCTCGGAGCCGAATAACCAGACCTGCCAGCCTTGCTTAAGTTTAGTCCGGGCGATCTCGGCGAAGTATTCCGCCGGCCAACGCTTGGCCGGGCCGTATTCCGCTCCGGGACAAAGCGCCAGCAGCGGCGCGCCGGGGGGAGCGAGATTCAACCGCGTCAAGGCCGTCTCCACGCCGCCCTTGGTCACCGCCAGGCGCGGGTACGGCAACTCGGCAGGCAGAAGAGCACCGTCCCCCATACCCAGTGCGACGAAACGTTGCACCGTCATCGGCAATCGGGGCTTGTCGAGGCGACGGATATCATTGAGTAAGCCCCTGCGCCACTCACCGACATAGCCAGTGCGCACGGGGATCTTCGCCCAAAAGGGGATCAATGCGGACTTGAGGGAATTAGGTAACACGATCGCCTGGTCGTAGCCGCGATCGCGCAGGCAACGTGCGAGCCGGTAACGCGCCGCGAGTTTCAACTGCCCATGCTTGAAGGGTAGGTCCAGCGCTTCATGCACCTCCGGCATGCGGTGGAGCAGC
>DATMXC010000090.1:0-2206 GCA_035561915.1 Gammaproteobacteria bacterium | reverse complement strand
TTGATGCATGACCTTGGGTTCGTCAAACAGCATGCGTTTGACGTGGGCGAATTCTTTGGTGCCGGCGCCTTCGACCATGTAGGTGGCCAGCGTCCAGGGACTCCCCGCGAAGCCGATGAGCGGCACACGCCCATTAAGCTCGCGCCGGATCAAGCGCACCGCATCCATCACGTAACGCAGCTCGCCTTCCGGATCGGGCACGGCCAGCGCGGCAACGTCCTGCGCCGAGCGCACAGGTTTCTTGAAGCGCGGTCCCTCGCCCTCGGAGAAATAAAGCCCCAGCCCCATCGCGTCGGGGATGGTGAGAATGTCTGAAAATAAAATTGCGGCATCTAGCGGAAACCGGTCCAGCGGCTGCAACGTGACCTCACAAGCCAGTTCCGGCGTTTTGCACAGCGCCATGAAATCTCCCGCACGCTGGCGCGTGGCGCGGTATTCGGGCAAATATCTGCCAGCTTGGCGCATCATCCACACAGGTGTGACATCTACGGGCTGACGCAGCAGGGCACGCAGGAAGCGGTCGTTTTTAAGTGAGGTCATGGAAGGTATTCTAAGGGGGGGTTGACAATGTTATAACAATAGTTATAATGCTCTTATGGAAAGAATAAAGCTGCGTAAAATCGGTAATTCTATCGGAGTCATCCTGCCCAAGGAAGCTACTTCGCGTCTTCGTGTGGCCGAGGGGGACACTTTGTTGCTTACCGAAACCCCAGACGGCATACAGCTCACACCCTATGACGCTGATTTTGAGGCGGCGATGGAGGCGTTTGAGCAGACGCGCAGAAAATACCGCAACACCTTACGTAAGCTGGCCAAGTAGGGGGTAGCCCTTGCCGCACCGCATTAAATGGGTGCCTGAAAAGGCGATCCATGCCATGCATCTGGAACTGATCGCCGATTTCGGCGGTGCTGCAGGGGTGCGTGACGAAGGGTTGCTCACGATGAGCCTGGAACGCCCACGCAACAAATATGCATACGGAGAGCGCGACATTTTCGAGCTGGCTGCGGCATACGGATTCGGTTTTGCCCGCAATCATCCTTTCGTAGATGGCAACAAACGCACCGCCTTTGCCGTTATGGATGTGTTCCTGCGCCTAAACGGCTGTGCTCTCGCCGCTTCGGAGGAAGAGGCCTATGCCACTATGATCCAGCTCGCGGCAGGGGATTTGCAAGAAGCCCAACTTGCCAGGTGGCTGGCGGAACATACAAAGCCATTGTAAATTTCCGGCTTGGCGCTGAGTACTAAATCTCCAGGTAATCCAATATCCCCTGTGCCGCCTCGCGGCCCTCAAACACGGCGGTGACCACCAGATCGGAGCCGCGCACCATGTCGCCGCCTGCGAATATTTTGGGGTTGCTGGTTTGGTGTTTGAATTTGCCTTTCGCAGGGACCTGGATGCGGCCTTGGCTATCCGATTGAATATTGAAATCGGCGAACCACGGCGCGGGATTAGGTCTGAAACCAAAGGCGATGATCACTCGATCAGCGGAGATGATCTCCTCGCTGCCCGGCACAGGCTGGGGCGTGCGGCGTCCGCGCGCATCCGGAGTACCCAGCGCGGTGGTGACGACCTTGACGCCTTCCGCTTTACCGTTGCCTACGATCTCGACGGGCTGGCGGTTCCATAAAAACTGCACGCCTTCTTCTTTGGCGTTGGCGACCTCGCGCCGCGAGCCAGGCATGTTGGCCTCGTCGCGCCGGTAGGCACAGACAACACTCGCCGCACCTTGGCGTATCGCGCTGCGGTTGCAGTCCATGGCGGTGTCGCCGCCGCCCAGCACGACGACGCGCTGTCCTTTCATGTCTATAAATTCGGACGCCTGCTTTTCCAAGCCAAGCTGACGGTTGATGTTGGCGACCAGGTAGGGCAGGGCCTCGTATACGCCGGGCAGCGTTTCGCCGGGAAATTCGCCCTTCATGTATTTGTACGTGCCCATGCCGAGAAACACCGCGTCGTACTCGTCGAGTAATTTATTAAAAGCGATGTCTTTGCCGATTTCGGTATTGAGGCGGAACTCGATACCCATGCCTTCCATGAGCATGCGCCGCGTCTTCACGACGTGCTTTTCCAATTTGAATTCGGGGATGCCGAAGGTGAGCAAGCCGCCGATTTCCGGGTAACGGTCGTATACCACGGCCTTCACGCCGTTGCGAGTCAGCACGTCGGCGCAGCCGAGGCCCGCCGGGCCCGCGCCGATTACCGCG
>DATMXC010000089.1:0-2478 GCA_035561915.1 Gammaproteobacteria bacterium | reverse complement strand
TTCTTTTGCGTGGCCAAAAGAAAGTACCCAAAGAAAAGGCCACCCCAGTCTACGGCCGCTGTCGCGGCTTCCCTGTGCGCCTCGGTCGGCTCGGGGGTTCGCCAACAGCACGTACCTGTGCTGGTGGCGAACGCGCGGCATCCCTGCCGCGCCCCTACGGGCCTTATCCTCCCCTCCCTCAGTGCTCGGCTTGACTAAAGGGGAGAGGAAAAACACTTAACTCTAGGCTTTATGAGTTTTATTGGGTCCCGTTGGCGCAGCCGAGCATTGCAGCCGCAGGCGGATCAGCCGATAGGTGCCGACAGGAAGTCGGCACGAGCCCACCAGGCCAGGGATGGCCTGTTGGGCGAGCCCGTCTGCGGCGAAACGCGCAGGGGAGTTGCGAAGCGACCCAGCCTCCGGGTGGCCTTCTTTTTGGGTACTTTTTCTTGGCCACGCAAGAAAAAGTACCTCGCCCTCGGGGGCGAGACCCCGATTAAAACCTAGCCCGCCGCAGGCGCAACATCCAACCCTTACGCCAACTTCCCATGACACTGTTTATACTTCTTCCCCGACCCACATGGACACGGCTCATTGCGCCCCACCTTGGGCTGCTCACGCACAAACGGGGCCGGATGCTCGGGCGGCGCCGTAGCCTCGCCTCCTTCCGGCTGTTCGCTGAGCGCCGCTGCCGGGGCGGCGTGGGTGAATTGCAGCGCGGCGGTACGCCGGCGCTGTTCCTCAACGGCCTGCACATCTTCCTCGGCGCGCACCTGCACCTTACAGACGATGCGCGCGACTTCCTGTTTGAAGCGGATTAACATCTGCCCGAACAATTCAAAGGCCTCGCGCTTGAATTCCTGTTTGGGATTTTTCTGGGCATAGCCGCGCAAATGGATACCCTGACGCAGATAGTCCATCGCGGCGAGGTGATCCTTCCAGAAGGCGTCCAGCACTTGCAGCATCACGGCCTTCTCGAAGTGACGCACCACTTCGGGTCCGGCCACCGCCTCTTTGGCCTTGTAGGATTTCTCCAGTTCGTCGCGGATGCGTTTGCGCAGGGTCTCTTCGTGCAGCGATTCATCATCGTGCAGCCACTGCCGGAGCGGGAGCTTGAGACCGAGATCGCGCTCCAGCGCTTCCTCCAATCCCGGCACATTCCACTGCTCTTCGATGCTCTGCGGCGCGATGTGGCTATCTATGATCTCGTTCAAGACATCGTCGCGGTTGGCCGCGATGACGTCGGAGACATCGTCCTTCGCCATCAGGTCGTTACGCAATTCGTAAATAACCTTGCGCTGGTCGTTGGCCACGTCATCGTATTCGAGAAGCTGTTTGCGCATGTCGAAGTTGCGTCCTTCCACTTTACGCTGGGCGTTTTCGATAGCCTTATTGACCCACGGATGTTCGATGGCCTCGCCCTCGTTCATGCCGAGCTTCTGCATCAGCCCGGCAACGCGCTCCGAGGCGAAGATGCGCATCAGGTTATCTTCCAGCGACAGGTAAAAACGGCTCGAACCGGGATCACCCTGCCGGCCGGAACGGCCGCGCAACTGGTTGTCCACGCGCCGCGATTCGTGTCGCTCGGTGCCGATGATGTGCAGCCCTCCGGCGGCGATCACCTCGTCATGACGCGCCTGCCATTCCGCGCGTAGATCCGTCTTTTCATGCTCACCGGTCTCCGGCGCAAGCGCGCCCAGCTCCGCCTGCAGGCTACCGCCCAGCACGATGTCGGTGCCGCGGCCGGCCATGTTGGTAGCGATGGTAACCGTGCCGGGCCGACCCGCCTGCGCCACGATTTCGGCCTCTTTCTCATGAAACTTGGCGTTCAGCACCTGGTGCTTGATCTTTTCCTTGTCGAGCAGCTTGGACAGATATTCCGAGGTCTCGATGGAGACCGTGCCCACCAGCACCGGCTGTCGGCGCGCCAGGCAATCCTTGACATCCTGGGTAATGGCGCCGAATTTTTCCTTAGCGGTGAGATAAACAAGATCGCTGTAGTCTTTGCGGATCATGGGCCGGTGGGTGGGAATCACCACTACTTCCAGATTGTAGATCTGCTGGAACTCGTAGGCCTCGGTGTCGGCAGTGCCGGTCATGCCGGAGAGCTTTCGATACAAACGGAAATAATTCTGGAAGGTGATCGAGGCGAGCGTCTGATTCTCATTTTGGATCGCCACACCTTCCTTGGCCTCGATGGCCTGGTGCAGACCCTCCGACCAACGCCGGCCCGGCATGGTGCGTCCGGTGAACTCGTCCACGATGATGATCTGGTTGTCCTTGACGATGTAGTCCACGTCGCGCTGGAACAGCGCATGGGCGCGCAACCCGGAATCGAGGTGGTGCATGAGCCGGATGTTGGCGGGGTCGTAGAGGCTGTCGTGTTCGGTGAGGATGCCGGCCTCTACAAACAATTGCTCCACGCGGCTGAGACCCTCTTCGGTCAGCAAGGCTTGCCGCGCCTTTTCGTCCACCGAGTAATCGCCGGGGCCGTCTTCG
>DATMXC010000088.1:0-2640 GCA_035561915.1 Gammaproteobacteria bacterium | reverse complement strand
GCGCCGTGGTTGAGCAGGTGGGTCGCGAAGGCATGTCGCAGTGTGTGAGGCGAGAGGTGTTTGGTGATTCCCGCTCGTTGTGCATAATGACGGATGCGATACCAGAGGGCCTGGCGCGATAGCGCCTCACCCTGCCGGCCCGGGAAGAGCATCGAACTGGTATACCCGCGCGCGAGTACCGGGCGTGCCGTCTGCATGTAGCGCTCCAGCCACGCCGCAGCCTCTTCACCGAACGGCACCAGGCGCTCCTTATTCCCTTTGCCTGTAATGCGGACTACACCCTGACGCAGGTTGACCTGGCTGAATGTGAGCGAGACCAGTTCCGTGACCCGCAGGCCGCAGGCATACAGTAACTCCAGCATGGCCCGGTCACGCAGGCCTAGAGGATCTTCAATAACTGGTGCCTCCAGCAACGCCTCGACCTCTTCCTCGGTAAGCAATTTCGGTAGTGGGCGGCCCAGCTTGGGCGCGGCGATACGCACACTGGGGTCTTCCGTTATCTTGCCCTCGCGCGTGAGATATTGGTAAAAGCGGCGCAGTGCGGAGAGCAGGCGCGCGGTGGAGCGCGGACTGAAGTCGCTGCGGGTGCGTGCGGCGAGATAGTCCAGCAAATCCGCACGCTGCGCATTGTGCAGATCCATGTTGCGGCCGCTTAACCAGCCCGCCAGAATTTGCAGATCGGTGCGGTAGGCGCTGCGGGTATGTTCACTGAGTCCGCGTTCCAGCCACAGTGCGTCTACCACCGTAGTAATAAGCCGCGCGTCCGGTTCGCTGACGGGCACCTCTAAAAATGCGTCTTTTGTCATTATGCTGCGTTGGAATTCTGCTCGAAATGCTCATGTACTGGCGTGTACACTCCGCTTTCTCGCAGAATTCCGCCTTGCCTAAAGACAAAATCCACTATTTTTAGAGGCGCCCTGATGCCGCCACCGTGCGCAACAGCGTCAAGCACGCGACTCATGCTCCAGCAGCCAACGCTTGATGCCGAGTGAGGAACCCCTCGTCACCCCTGAATAGCCGCCCAATCCGTGTGCGGCCAGTACGCGATGGCAAGGGACTACAATAGGTATCGGATTAGCACGGCAAGCGTTGCCGATAGCGCGTGCACCGGTGCCGAGTTGTCTGGCGAGTTCACCATACTGAGCGGTGCGACCCGCGGGCAGTTTGCGCAGCGCCCGCCAAACGCGGCGCTGGAAGGCTGTCCCGGAAAGATGCAGCGGGATGGTAAAGCGTGTATGCGGGTCGGAGAAATAGGCCTGAAGCTCGGCAACAATGCGTCGCGCCAGGGGCGAGGCAGGTTTGAGTTCAGGCCCTTTGGACGGCAGAAAGTCTATGCTGGACAAGGCGTCCTGCCGGCTATGCACCCCCAGCCTCACATTCAGGCTGGGAATATAGATTACAGCGTCATAGTCAGTGTGGGGATGGTTGGCCATTGGTTAGTTATAACCCCATACCCCATGGGCTAAGCGGGGAAGCTTACAGCTTTTCCTTAATGCGCGCGGCCCTGCCTTGCAGATCGCGCAGATAATAGAGCTTGGCGCGCCGGACCTGTCCGCGCATTTTCACGGAGACGTCCTGGATGCCGGGGCTGTAGCTCTGGAACACGCGCTCCACACCCTCGCCATGCGACATCTTGCGCACGGTAAAGCTCGAGTTCAAGCCGCGGTTGCGTTTGGCGATGACGATACCTTCAAAGGCCTGCAGGCGTTCGCGCGTACCTTCCTTGACCTTGACCTGAACGACGACCGTGTCGCCGGGGCTGAAGTCAGGAAGTTTGCGTGACATCTGTTCGGCATCGAGTTGTGCAATGATCTTATTCATGGTCTATCATCCTGTTCTTCAATAAATTCGTTCAACAGTTTCTGCTGTTCCGGGTCCAACTGCAAATACTTTAACAAATCGGGCCGTCTTAACCAGGTTCGGCCCAGGGCTTGTTTTCGGCGCCAGCGCAGAATGGCCTGGTGATCGCCGCTTAACAGCACCTCCGGCACCTTTAAGCCTGAGATATCCTCGGGCCGGGTATAGTGCGGATACTCCAGCAGCCCTTCCGCAAAGGAATCGTCCTGCGCCGACCCTTCATGACCCAACACGCCCGGCAGGCGGCGCGTCAGTGCATCTATAATAACCATCGCGGCCAACTCGCCGCCGCTCAACACGTAATCGCCGATGGACCACTCTTCATCCACCTGTGTGACAATAACGCGCTCATCTATGCCTTCGTAACGCCCGGCCACCAACACCAGTCCAGGCAGAGCAGCGAGTTCATTCACGCCCGATTGATCGAGCCGTCTGCCTTGCGGCGAGAGATAGATGACCCGGCCGCCCTCGCCCGCCGCCCCTCGCGCCGCGACGATGGCCGCAGACAGAGGCTCCACCCGCATCACCATGCCCGGCCCGCCACCGTAAGGACGATCATCCACAGTGCGGTGACGGTCTTCGGTGTAATCCCGAGGGTTCCAGCAGCTTAGCCGCACGACGCCTCGTTGCACCGCCCGGCCGGTGACGCCGTAATCGGTCAGGGCCTTAAACATGTCGGGAAACAGCGTGACGACCGCTATTTCCACACTAAAACTCCGGGTCCCAATCTACCCGCAAAATTCTGGCTACGGGGTCCGTCTCGCGTATCACGCTGCCCATGAT
>DATMXC010000087.1:0-20687 GCA_035561915.1 Gammaproteobacteria bacterium | reverse complement strand
GAAACATGGATGACTCAGTGTAATCTCATGTGATGGTAGATGTGCAATCGTACAAGGGCGCCGGGCTGTAGTCTATATCTCGTATAAGCGGCTGCATGCCGTAAAGAGTAACAAGGTGCGCACAGGCTTTTCAGGCCACAGACTGCTGGCGGCTACGCCGTAGTGATGCAGTTGTGCGCGGTAGGGTTCAGCCAATTCAGTCAGGTTATCCGGGGTGACTATTTCATGGGTTTTGTAGTCCACGACGGTGATGCGATCAGTGTGTACCACTAGGCGGTCTATGACGCCGTGCACCATCGTCGTGCCGGCTTGATAAGAAATGGGGACCTCGTTGTAAGCGGTGAGATAACAAGTGGGGTCATAGATGTCGCGGAACTGCGGTTGCCGAATGATTCCGCAGGCCTCGCTCCACCAGCCCTGCAGGGTGTTGTCGCCGGTCTCTAGTCCGTGTTCGTGGGCGATACGTTTCAGCAGCTCACTGTCCTTTATCGGGAATAACTCAGTTAGTTTTTCCAGCATACGATGAATAACGATGCCGCGCAGTCTGCCGTCTTCGTCATAAAGGGTGGGTTGTGGGCTGCCCGTTCTGCTTGGCGCGATTTCTATCACTCGGTTTGGTAGCAGTATAGGCTGAGATAAGCCGGCATCTACTTCGACGGGTTCACGCGACACATCGTGTTGTGATGCGGTGACTTCAGTTGCGCTCTCGCCCGATTCAATCACCTGTGCGTCGTGTGACGTACAGGGACGTACTAATGTCGCATGAGGCAGGATGCTGGGAGCGACCTCACCCGGAGGCGACAAAGCCTGTTGGATGAGATCGTACCAGCCGAGATCACTGCCTTTGTTCGGCGCGCAGCCAGAGATGAACAAGATCTGCTGGGCGCGAGTGAGGGCGACATAGAACAGGTTGGCGTCTTCGCGCCGTTCCGCCGATTTATGCCGTTCGAGTAATGTCATGCTCAGCGTATCGAGATCCTCTTTTTTGCCGCTGAGCAGAAAATGCGTGGGGCGCGGTGCCGCGGAGGGCCACTCGATCAATACCTGATAAGGCCGCGTAGGTGTCGGCGCGCGGCCGGCGTCGGCGAGAAATACCACCGGCGCTTCGAGTCCCTTGGCCGCGTGTATGGTCATGATCCGCACGCATGCAGTGATGCCGGGCGCCGTGGCGTCATCGGGTGCTTCTCTATCAGTCTGCGCCATCGCGCGAAGCTGGGCGCGAAACTGCGGCAGACTGGGATAACGTCCGCTGTCGAGTTCCAGCGCAAGTTCGATAAATCGTGTGAGATTGCCCCGTACCCGCGCCGCGAGATGATCGGGGAAGGCCGCCTCAAAACGCGCCATTACGTTGCCTTCACAATAGATGCGATCCAGCAGATCGTGCACGGGCAGCCGGCCTGCTAGCGCGCGCCAGTGGTTGAGACTATGGTGCGCGCGGTAAAGCGGCGTGCCAGGATCTGACGTACAGGGAAGTACTAATGTCGCGGGAGGCAGGATGCCGGGAGCGACCAATTCCGGAGCGAGCAGCTTGAGCCGCTCATTCCAGGGCATCTCATCGGGAGGGGTTGCCGAGAGCTGCATGAGATCGGCGTCGCTGCACGTAAACAGCGGAGAGCGCAACACCTGCGCCAAGGCCAGATTGTCATAGGGGGTGATCAAGGTGTCGAGCAGGGCGAGCATGTCCTGCACCTCCAGACTTTCGAGGAGCGTGCCGCGCGCCGCACCCAGGTAAGGGATACCGATTTCGCGCAGCGCGGTCTCGTAGCTCTGAGCGTGGGTGCGGTTACGCAGCAGGATGAGGATATCGCCGTAATTCACCGGACGCGCACTCCCCGGCGGGCCAATCAGGGTGCGCGTGTTGATGAGTGCTTGAATACGCTGCGCGATAAGACGGCCTTCTTCATGGTGACGGACATCCTCTTCAAGTACACGTGGCTCGACTAAAGGATTACGCAATGCGTCCCGTGCAGTAGTATCCGGCGCAGTCTCGGAAACGGTAATTAATGGCAGCAGTTCGACACGTCCCCACAAGTCATCGCGATGGGTGATGTGTGTCTCAAACTCGCCGAATTGCTCCGCCAGTGCGGGCAGACTAAAGAGCCGGTTCACGCATTCGATGATGGCCGTTGCCGAACGCCACGAGGCATGCAGCGGGAAACTTTCGGATTGTAAATTCTTCTCCAGCCAGGACTGGGCCGCAGTGAACAGGTGAGGGTCGGCGCGGCGGAAACGGTAAATGGATTGTTTATGGTCGCCCACCAAAAATACACTGCGCTCCCGCGTAGGCCCAGCGGCAAGTTCCTCTAACAGAGGCAGGATTAAATGCCATTGCGTAGGGTTGGTGTCTTGAAATTCGTCAATCAGCAAATGGTCAATGCGCTGATCCAGTTTGTATTGCACCCACAGGGCATGATCGGAGCGGTTTAACAGGCGATACGCCTGCCACTCAAGATCGCTGAAGTCGAGCAGGCCCTGTTCCGCCTTGAGGCGTTGATAGAGGTCGAGATAACGGCTCCCGGCCGTGAACCAGGCGCGCGATGCGTTGAGAGTCGTGTGTTTGGTAAACCACGCTAACCGTTCGCACACGTGCTCAAAGATAAATACGAAACGCTGCGCGGCGGCGTCACCCAGAAGCGTTGCCTGCGCCTTGGTGATGGGGCGTTTGCGCGGCGTGCCGTCCTGAATGAGAAACACCTCACGGATCATCCGGATGTGCAGTTCATTGTGCTCAGTGCCGTTCAGACAGTCTTGCAATAGCCGGATGTGATGCGGGTTGCCTGAAAACTTCATCAGCAGTTCGGCATACTCATGCAGTTGCTGTACTAATGTCGCGGGAGGCAGGATGCCGGGAGCGACCGCTGAAAAGAATTCACTCACCGCATCGGAATCCGGATCAATCCCCAATTGTTTTGCGAGATTATTGATGGCAAAGCTGACAGGATCGGGCTGGCTTTCACTATAGGCCCACCAGTCGCTGCGGTGTTCGAGAAAGCTGGTCAGCGCAGTCTCGGCGCCATGCAGTCCGCCGCAGAGATCGAAGAGCGTCAACATCGCCTCGGCGAGCACGCCGTCCGGGGTCTCCGTCGCCTCGCGCAACAAGGCATGCCACGCCGTTCGCTGCCAGTGCGCGGTCTGCTCGGTCAATTCGAATCCGGGCGAGACATCTGCCTCCAGCGGGAAGCGTTGCAGTAATTCCTGGCAGAAGGCGTGGAAGGTGGAAATCTTGAGCGGTTGCTCAGAGCGCAACAAGGCTTCGTATAAGCCGCGCGCGTGCGCGCAATTTTCCTCATCGGGCGCCACCCCCATGCCCTGCAATGCAGTTCTCAATTCCGCATCGGAACAGCGGGCGAGTTCAAATAAGCGGTCGTTCAAGCGCGTCTGCATTTCCGCTGCGGCCTTGCGGGTGAAGGTGATGGCGAGGATGGCATCGGGACGCGCGCCGGCCAGCAGCAGGCGGATCAGGCGAGTAACCAGCAGCCAGGTCTTGCCGGTGCCCGCTGAGGCCGTCACGGTGGCATGACGCTCCGGGGCGCTGGCGGCGTGTATCGAGGTCACTCCCGGCATCCTGCCTCCTGCGACATTAGTACATCCGCGTACGTCACTAGACATGCCGTGATTCTGTGGTGGGCCAGGCCTGGCGGCGGCACAGACCCTGCATATCGCAACGCTCGCAGGTTTTTGGATCGCCCCAGGCCGGCGCGCCTGATCCTTCACGCAACGCCAGCATGACGGCATCGAGCCGCTGCGCCGTCAGTGTGCTCAGCCTGTGCAATTCTTCCCCTTCCAACCGCGAGCCCGGTTTGACCTGCTCTTTATCGAGTAGCAAATACTCTACGCGCTCTATATTTTCGTTATAGAGGTGCTCGGCCAGCAGCGTATAGAAGATCAACTGAGTGGCCTCGCCGCTGGAGACGTCCACCTGTTTGTCGCCCTGGCCGGTCTTGTAATCCAGGATACGTAGTCCGCTCCGGCCCCGGTCTACGCGATCCAGCCGCCCTGTCAACGTGAGGCCGTCCACCCGCGCGCTGCGCACGCTGACCTCGCAGGCGAGCGGTGACCCCTCCTGGGCGATCTGCCAGTCAATGTAATGGGGGATAATCGCCAGCCAGCGCGCCAGCCAGGCGCGGTGCACAAAATTATTTTTGAGGTCGGGGGCGAATACGGCCTGGCTGATTTCGGTGAGTCTGTGAATGGCCTGCACGCGATTTTCCGTAGCGATCACTTCGATAAAGGGGCCGGGTAAATCTTGAGCGCCACAGTGAAAGGCTTGCAGGATGCGATGCACGCGCTCACCGAAGTCGCTTTTTTCGAGCAGCTCTTGCACCTCCTCGGGCACGCGGAGTTGCAAGGCGTGTGCGGCGAAGAACTGATACGGACAATCAATCAGCCGCTGGTGAGCGCGGGCGGAGAGGGTGTCCGGCACTAGCGCCCGATCTATCGCGGGCCGCGGGCGGACGGTCCGGGCGGGCAGGGTGTATGGATCGGCGTGGCTGATCTGGGCGCGAGGTTCGTTGACCAACACGGCGAGCGTCTGGTCGTCCAGCCGGTCACCGTAGGCCAGGAAATGAAAAGACTGCAAGGCCTCGACCCATGGACTGGGGAGGACGGGTTCGCCGTCCTGTTCGCGGCGCAGCGTGATCGTCACCTGCGGGGCGCACTCCAGCAATCGCCGGAAATGGTAAAAGCGTGTGCAGAGCTCGTCGTGACGCGTGGCGAGCCCCAAGTCGCGCCGTACCGCGCTGTTGAAAAAGGGCGATGGTGGGCCGCCGCCGGGCAGATGTTCGTGGTCGGCCCCGGCGATGATCAGCGCATCGAAGCGGCACAGCGCAGTCTGTTCCAGCGCCAGCAACTGCACCGGGCTGCCTGTATTGTTCGGAACAAAATGCGCCGTCTCCAGGCTGCGCGCCAGCCAGGCCCGGAACTCCCGCCAGTTCATGCGCAGGCTGCGCCCGGGGAGCGCCTGCTGCAACGCCTCTAATTCAGCCAGGATGCGTTGCCCGGCGGCGTCATGCGCCAGCGCCTGGGTTATCCCTAGTCGCTGCAGGCTCTCTTGCAAGGCGTTGAGCAGGGTCTGGGGGTGGTGTGTGTGCCCCTTCGACAGCGGCAGCAGAGGCTGGGAGGCGCGTTCGAGATCGGCGAGAAGTTGGGCGATCGCTACGCGCCCCTCTGTGAGGTGCGTTACGTGCTTACGGTATTGGTGCAGTCCGCGCGGGAGATTGGCGCGGCGGATGATGTCGCGCTCCAGCCGGTAGACGGTATCGAGATGGTTGTCCCGATCACGATCCGGAAAGACAAAGGATGATTTGAGCAGATCGAGCATGGGATCATGAGCGAAATCCTGCTCCACGGTCTGTAGCCAACGTTCGATCGTGCTCGCTGCGCTGGTCGTGGACAGCGCCCAGCCTGCCGCATCTTGAAGAGTGACGCCGGCGCGCTCTAATAAGGCCCGGATGCGGCGAGCGAGGCGTCTGTCCTCGCTGACGATGCCGATGGCGCTACGGCCTTCGATCAGCCAACGGCGCACCTGGATGTCCACTGCCTTGGCCTCTTCTTCGGCCCCGTTAGCCGCAAACACCGACAGCCGGCCGGTGGCGGGGCTGTTGGAGTGACGTTCCGCGAACTCACTTGCGCGCACTGCCAAAGTGGCGTTGCTGGGCGCATACACAGTGTTTACAAAATCCGTGAAGTCATCGTTGGGCGCGATCACCATAGGGTCGCACTGCATGCTGTTTCGCAGCCTGACCAGTGGTGCGTCGGGAGCGTACTCATCCCCACTCGTTTCTTCGGGTGCGTCCCCGTGCAGGATGAGGCTTAGTTGCCCGCGTTCATGCAAGGCCTTGCTCCAGGCAAGCTCGGCGGGATATAGCTCATGAAATCCAACCAGATAAAAATGCAGATTGCCCGGAATGGAGCGATCACAGAGCCTAGACACATAGGCGCTATGCGCATCCACCTTGTGTTCGGCCTGGAGCTGGTTGCGTAGTGCTTGCCAGAGGGTGTACACGACGCGGGCCTCGTCGCCGAGCGCCGCGGCGGCGATACCGTCAGGCAGGCCATAAGCGTGTGCCAGTCGTGCCGTGAAGTGCTTCAGCGAGGTGGGAAGAGCGGCCTGCCGCAGGGTCAGCTCGTCGAACAGTCTCAACAGACCGTCGGCTATTCGCCAGGGGTTCGCGCCGCCAAACAGATCCGGGTGCTCTGCCAGGGCCTCTACGAGCAGGAGAGCGCGCGCGGATTCAGAAATCACCCGGCCCGTTATGGGAACATGACGCTCCATCCAGCCGCGCAGGGTATCAATGTTCGGCCCCAGCAGGGCGTGATTACCCTGCGCCTGGGCGCGTTCCAAAAGCAGCCTGCGCAGACGCGGCGCGGCGCTCAGCGTAGGAAGCAGGATGACTGAGTTCGTGAGATCAGGCAGAGACGCCTGTTGCACGATCTCATCGGCGAGGACGGCAAGCGGATCGTGCCCATAGGGGGCAATGAGCACGGAGTGGTTCACGGACACCTCTAAAAATATGTCTTTTGTCTTTATGCTGCGTTGGAATTCTGCTCGAAATGCTCATGTACTGCCGTGTACACTCCGCTTTCTCGCAGAATTCCGCCTTGCCTAAAGACAAAATCCACTATTTTTAGAGGTGTCCTCACGGCCTTATAAGCGTTAACGCTCCAGCAGCTTCAACTTATCCGGCGCCCCATCCCACTCTTTGGCGTCAGGCGGCGGTTCGCCCATCTCGGTGATCACCGGCCAGGCCTTGGCGAGTTCGGCGTTGAGCGCGGTGAAATGTTTTTGCCCCTCGGGTACGGCATCCTCCGCGAAGATGGCATTGGCCGGGCATTCCGGTTCGCACAAGGTGCAATCTATGCATTCATCGGGATCTATGACCAAAAAGTTCGGGCCTTCGTGGAAACAGTCCACGGGGCAGACTTCTACACAGTCCATGTATTTGCATTTGATGCAGTTTTCGGTAACGACAAAGGTCATGTTCATCTCCCGCACGGGGCTGTGCGCTATCAAAATGCCCGGTTGCTCAATATAATAGGGTCACTATGATCCCTTTAGGCTGCAATTATAGCAGGATGTTTCCGGCCGTTTCCAAACGGGTGTGCCGGTAGCCCTTCCATGACTTTGCACTACGACCTGCACAGCCATTCCACGGCCTCCGACGGCACCTTGAGTCCGGCCGGACTGGTGGCGCGGGCTCATGCCCGCAGTGTGCACGTGCTGGCGCTCACCGACCACGATAGCACCGAGGGCCTTGCTGAGGCGGCAGCCGCGGCGGCAGGCATCGGTTTAGACCTCATCCCCGGCGTAGAGATCTCAGTGAGCTGGAATAACCAGACGCTGCACATCATCGGCCTGCATATTGACCCTGAGAATCAAGCCCTGCAGCAAGGTTTGACGGGGCTGCGTGTTTTTCGGGATTGGCGCGCGCAAGAGATTGCACGGCGTCTGGAGAAACACGGCATTGCGGACACGTACGAGGGCGCCAAGGCCTATGCCAAGGGGAGTATCGTGGGCCGCACCCATTTTGCGCGATTGCTGGTCGAGCGTGGTGAGGCGCGCGATCTGCAACAGGTTTTCAAGCGGTTTCTGGTGCACGGCAAGCCCGGCTACGTGAGCGGCGAGTGGGCCAAGCTGGAAGACGCCGTGAGCTGGATCACCGGCGCGGGTGGGCAAGCCGTCATCGCCCATCCGGCCCGTTACAAACTCACCGCCACACGCCTGCGCATGTTGTTCACTGAATTCAAGGACATGGGCGGCGCAGGTATTGAGGTTGTCTCCGGCAGCCACAGCCGCGACGATTATTTCACCCTGGCCAACTACGCGAAACAGTTTGGGCTGCTCGCCTCCAGCGGCTCCGATTATCACGGCCCCGAACACCCCTGGATAGAACTTGGCCGGCTGCCTGAGTTGCCCAAGAATTGCGTTCCGATCTGGACAGAATGGAGGCAAGGGTGCCTCTAAAAATAGTGGATTTTGTCTTTAGGCAAGGCGGAATTCTGCGAGAAAGCGGAGTGTACACGATAGTACATGAGCATTTCGAGCAGAATTCCAACGCAGCATAAAGACAAAAGACGCATTTTTAGAGGCACCCTCAATATTCATGCAACGTCTCCACCTCCACCCCACCCATCCCCAGGCGCGCCTGATTAACCTGGCCGTCAAGGTCATCCGCGACGGCGGAGTGATCGTCTATCCAACCGACTCCAGCTATGCCCTCGGTTGTCATATCGGCGACAAGACCGCGCTGGAACGTATCTGCCGCATCCGCAACCTGGACGACAAACACAACTTCACTCTGGTGTGCCGCGATCTCTCGGAGATCGCCATCTATGCCAAGGTGGATAACACCGCATACCGGACGATCAAAGCCCACACCCCCGGCCCCTACACCTTTATCCTCAAGGCCACCCACGAAGTGCCGCGCCGTCTGCAAAACCCGAAGCGCAAAACCATCGGCCTGCGCGTGCCGGATCACCCCATCGTGCAGGCGCTGCTGGCTGCGCTGGGGGAACCCATCATGAGCACCACCCTCATCCTCCCCGGTGGTGATCTCCCGCTCAATGATCCGGATGAGATAGAGCGACTTTTGAAAAATCAGGCGGACCTCATCCTGGACGCCGGCAGCGGCGGCTTGGACACCACCACCGTGGTGGATCTGGTGGACGAAGTCCCGCGCGTGATCCGCGAGGGCAAGGGCGATGGCCGTGCGTTTGTGAGTTGAGCGGGTTTCCCGCCCGCCTTGTCTAACACTGTAGGGCATCGGCCAAACCGGTTATAATCCCGTGATGGATGAACTCAGTTTGATGCAGCGCATCGCGGTATGGGCGCTGCCCTTGATCTTTGCCATTACTGTGCATGAAGTGGCCCACGGTTGGATGGCGCGGCGGCTGGGTGACCCCACCGCCATGATGCTGGGACGGTTGACTCTCAATCCCATCAAGCATATTGACCCGGTCGGGACTATCTTGGTACCTCTGTTGTTATTGATGGTCAGCCCGTTCATCTTCGGCTGGGCCAAACCGGTGCCGGTGACCTGGCAGAACCTCAAGCATCCCAAGCGCGACATGGCGCTGGTGGCCGCTGCCGGGCCGCTTGCCAATCTGCTGATGGCGGTGCTTTGGGTGGCGGTGTTGAAGCTGGGCGTGATGATAGACGGTCTGCTCCCCTGGGCCGCTAGCTTTCTGCGCTACGTGGGAGAGGCGGGGGTGTTTATCAATCTTATTCTCATGGTGTTGAATCTCATCCCCATCCCGCCGTTGGATGGGGGGCGGGTGCTGTCGGGACTGCTACCCGGCCCCTGGTCCTGGCAGTTAAACCGGCTGGAGTCGGTGGGCTTTATTATTCTGATTGTGCTGCTGGTGACTGGCATCCTGGGGCAGGTCATGGGGCCGGTGGTGTTCGGGTTACAGTCGGCGCTGTATTTTGTAGTCGGTTTGAGGGGGTAGTTTGAGTTCGGTTCCTACGCAACACCAGCGGGTGCTGTCGGGCATGCGTCCTACCGGCGCCTTGCACCTCGGCCACTATCACGGCGTGCTCAAGAACTGGCTACGCTTGCAGCACGAGTACGAGTGTTTCTTTTTTGTCGCCGACTGGCACGCGCTCACTACGCACTACGAAGACCCGCGCATCATCGGCGAGAGCGTCTGGGACATGGTGGTGGATTGGCTCGCGGTGGGCATCAACCCGGGCGCTGCCAAGCTGTTTATCCAGTCGCGCATCCCCGAGCACGCCGAGCTGCATCTGTTGCTATCCATGATCACGCCGCTGGGCTGGCTGGAACGGGTGCCGAGCTACAAGGATCAACAGGAAAAGCTCAAAGAGCTGGATTTGGCGACCTATGGGTTTCTCGGCTACCCGCTCTTGCAGAGCGCGGATATCCTGATCTACAAGGCCGGCCAGGTGCCGGTCGGCGAGGACCAGGTCGCCCACGTCGAGCTGACGCGCGAGGTGGCTCGGCGCTTCAATCACTTGTATGGGCGGGAACCGGACTTTGAAGAAAAGGTCGAGATCGCCATCAAAAATCTGGGCGCGAAGAACGCCAAGCTTTACAAATCCTTACGCAAGCGTTATCAGGAACAGGGCGATCACGAGGCGCTGGAGACGGCGCACGCCTTGTTGACAGGGCTCCAGAACATCACCCTGGGCGACCGCGAACGGCTGCTCGGATTTCTGGAAGGCGAGGGGCTGATTATCCTGCCCGAACCGCATGCCCTGCTGACCCCGATACCCAAGATGCCGGGGCTGGACGGACAAAAGATGTCCAAGTCCTACAACAACACTATCGGTCTGCGTGAAGACCCTAAGGTGGTCGAGGCCAAGCTGCGCACCATGCAAACCGACCCCGCGCGCGTGCGCAGGACTGACCCTGGCGAACCGGAACGCTGTCCGGTGTGGCAGCTTCACAAGATCTACTCGAGCGATGAGACAAAAGCCTGGGTGCAAGAGGGCTGCCGCAGCGCGGGCATCGGCTGCCTGGACTGCAAGAAGCCGCTGATTGAAGCCATACTGCAAGAGTTGGCGCCAATCCGCGAGCGGGCCAAGGAGTTTGTCGAGAACCCGGAAACGGTGCAGCGCATCATCGCCGACGGCTGCGAGGCGGCACGCGAAGTGGCGCGCGAGACCCTGGACGAGGTGCGGCGGGCAATGGGCCTCGCTTACCGCTGGTCTAGTGCAGAGCCTATATGAGCACTGAACTTCAAGAAGTGATTGCCATAGAGACGCCACCGGTGCTGCCGCCCTTCGCCATGGTGCAGGGTGCGCCGCTCACCCAAATGCCGCGCGACCTCTATATCCCCCCCGATGCACTGGAGGTGATTCTGGATGCCTTCGAGGGGCCGCTCGATCTGTTGCTATATCTCATCAAGCGCCAGAACATTGATATTCTCGACATCCCCATTGCGCAGGTCACCCATCAATATATGGACTACATCGAGCTCATGAAGGATGGGCCTCTGGAGTTGACTGCGGAGTATCTGCTGATGGCGGCAATGCTGGCCGAGATCAAGTCGCGCATGCTGTTGCCGCGCCCGCCCGATGTCGCCGAGGAGGATGACCCGCGCGCCGAACTGGTGCGGCGGTTGCAGGAATATGAACGCTACAAACAGGCGGCGGAGGATATAGACACCCTGCCGCAACTCGGTCGCGATGTGTTTCACGCCGGTGTGCAAGCGCCCGACGGCCGCTTGCAGAGGCCACCGCCCACGGTGAATCTATATGAAATCCTGCTGGCCTTCAAAGAGGTGCTGGCGCGTGCCGAGATGTTTTCTCATCATCATATCCAACGCGAACCGTTGTCGGTGCGCGAGCGCATGGCGCAGATCTTGACACTGGTGCAGGCCGACAGCTACACGGATTTCACCGCTTTGTTCAACATGGAAGAAGGGCGCAGGGGCCTGGTGGTCACACTGCTCGCGCTGCTGGAATTGATTAAGGAATCGCTCATCGAATTAGTGCAGAACGAGCCCTTTGGGCCGATTCACGTAAAATCCGCCGTGGCGCGCTTTACAGAGGTCTTATCATGAATCCGCAACAACTCAAGAACATCATCGAAGCGGCCCTCCTGGCGGCGGGCGAGCCGCTCGCTATCGAGAAATTACTAAGCCTGTTCGGCGAGAACCCGCCCGAGCGTGCCGAGGTACGCGCCGCGCTGGATGGCCTCGCTCAGGACTACGCCGAGCGCGGCGTTGCACTTACAGAGGTCGGCAGCGGTTTTCGCTTTCAGGTGCGGCAGGAGTACGCGCAGTGGGTGACCCGTCTCTGGGAGGAGCGGCCCACGCGCTATTCACGCGCGCTGCTTGAAACCCTCGCCCTGATCGCTTACCGCCAGCCTATCACCCGCGCCGAGATCGAAGACATCCGCGGCGTAGGTGTGAGCACTCACATCATCAAGACCCTGCACGAGCGCGAATGGATACGGGTGCTCGGCCACCGCGACGTGCCGGGCAAGCCCGCGCTCTATGGCACGACGCGCCATTTTTTGGATCACTTCAATCTCAAGAGTCTGGACGAACTGCCCACCCTCGCAGAGATCCGTGATCTGGACAGCATCAATATCCAACTCGATCTTGGTGAGCCGCCGCCAGGGAGCGGAGAGACGAGCCATGAGCAGCAAGAGCAAGAGCCGGGGTGACAAGCGTTGAAAAAACCCACCTCGCGTTTTTCCAAACCTGACATGGCTGATGCAGGTTCAAAGTCACCGAGACGCTCCAAAGTGCCGGCGCGCCGCGCCGCGCCGCCGCGTCCCCATGCTGCGCCACAGAAGAAATTGCAACGTCCCGCTGCAGCGCCTACCCATAAGCCTGCGGCCAAAGGCCGCATCGACTCTCCCTCTCCCAAAAGGAGAGAGAGGCCCGAAGGGCCGGGTGAGGGAGAGATCGCCCGGTCCATAGGCTCAGTTCGCGGCAGTAGCACAGCCGGGCGGTCTCGCCCCAGCCCATCTACAGAACCAGGAGAAAAGCTGCAAAAGGTCTTGGCCCGCGCGGGTTACGGCTCGCGCCGGGAGATCGAGGGTTGGATCGCCGAGGGGCGCATCACAGTCAATAAACAAACGGCTAAATTAGGTGACCGGATAAGCGAACACGACGCTATCCTCATAGACGGCCACCCGCCGCAGGCCCACCGCCTCGCCGGCCCAAAACGGCGCGTGCTGGCTTACTATAAACCGGAAGGCGAGGTCTGTACCCGCACCGATGAGCAAGGCCGTGCGACCATCTTCGATCGTCTCCCCAAGCTCCGTAACGGCCGTTGGATTGCCGTGGGCCGCCTTGACATCAATACCACGGGTCTGATTCTGCTCACCACCGACGGCGAGCTGGCCAATCGCCTCATGCACCCCTCAAGCGAGGTCGAGCGCCAATACGCCGTGCGTGTGTTGGGCGAGGTCACCCAGGAGATGGTGCAGAAACTCAAGGGTGGGGTCACGCTGGAAGACGGCATGGCTCACTTTGATGCCATTCAAGAGGCGGGCGGCGAGGGTGCCAACCACTGGTATCACGTAGTGCTCAAGGAGGGTCGTAACCGCGAAGTGCGCCGCCTCTGGGAATCACAAGGGGTAAGGATCAGCCGCCTGATCCGGGTGCGTTATGGGCCGATCAATTTAAGCCGCAGTCTGCGTGTCGGACAATGGCAGGAGCTGGAATCTGATGGGGTGCATGCCCTGTTGCAACTCACCGGCATGGAGGCAACCCAAGAACCATCCAAGCCGTCTTCCAAGGTACCGCGCAGCCGCGCTCACAAACCCACAGTCAGAACCTTTAGAAAATCACGCTGAGCCGTGTCGCCTCGGCAAGCACAATCCCTGAATGAGCACCTGCACGGCGTTTACCGGCGCCTGTATCGGTGCTATGGCCCGCAGCGATGGTGGCCCGGCGGGACCCCGTTTGAGGTGATGGTGGGCGCGGTGCTCACCCAAAATACCGCCTGGGGCAATGTCGAAAAGGCGATTGAGAACCTGAAACAGGCGCAGGCCCTGGATGCCAAGGTCATCGCCAAGACCCCTCATGCCCGTCTGGCCCGCTGGCTCAAGCCTTCCGGTTATTTCAATATCAAGGCCAGACGGCTGCGTAATTTTTGCATCTGGTACCTTGCCCAGGGCGGCTTCAAGGCGCTCGCGTCGTGGGACACGGCGCGGTTGCGGCACGGGCTGCTCTCCGTCAACGGCGTCGGGCCGGAGACGGCGGATGATATGTTGCTCTACGCCTTTGCGCGGCCGGTGTTTGTGATAGACGCCTATACCCGGCGGTTGCACAGCCGGCTCGGACATATCTGCGGGGACGAAGGCTATGAGACCTTGCGCTCGTTGTTCGAATCTACTCTGCGAGGCCGAAAAAAGGTTCAATTATTCAATGAGTTTCATGCCTTGGTTGTCAGACACGCCAAGGACGTCTGCCGGCCTCGGCCACGTTGCCGGGAATGCTGTCTGGCAGGGAGCTGTCCTTCGGCGATGGTTTAATGCTGCGATGATTGCAACACATTCGGCTTAGGCTTATGCTCATAATTTGAATTGTTGTTCATATAAAGGAGGTATCCCATGAGCCTGCAATTAGGTGATATCGCCCCCGACTTTACCCAGGATTCCAACGAGGGGCCGATCCATTTTTATGACTGGATGGGGGACAAGTGGGCCGTGCTATTCTCGCACCCGGCGGACTTCACGCCGGTATGCACGACCGAGCTCGGCGCGGTTGCTAAGCTTAAGCAGGAATTTGATAAGCGTAACGTCAAGGTGTTGGCCTTGAGTGTGGACCCGGTGGAGTCGCACAAGGGCTGGATCGGCGATATCAACGAGACCCAAAACGCCCGGGTGAATTTTCCGATCCTCGCGGACGGCGACCGCAAGGTCTCCACGCTGTATGACATGATACATCCCAACGCCAGCAATAACTTTACGGTTCGTTCGGTGTTCATCATAGACCCCAATAAAAAGATACGGCTTATCATCACCTATCCCGCGAGCACGGGTCGTAATTTTGACGAGATTCTGCGCGTGATTGACTCGCTGCAGCTCACCGACAAGTACAGCGTCGCCACACCGGTCAACTGGAGGGACGGCGATGAGTGTGTCATCCTCCCCTCGATCACCGACCCGGTGGTGCTGAAGCAAAAATTTCCGAAGGGTTACCGGCAACTGAAAGCGTATTTACGTATGACGCCGCAGCCTAATAAGTAACAAATAATCTATCTACCCTCATACTTGAAGAGAGCAATCATGAGCAAAAAAATAACACGTCGTGATTTTGTAAAACTGTCCGGCGCCGCCGTCGCCGCCGCCAGCCTTGGCGGCATCCCCGCTATCAGCGAGGCAAAGCCTAAGTCCGCATCGCTCGGTAAGGCTTACCTACCCAAGGCCAAAGGTCCGCGCGTGGTGGTGGTCGGAGCGGGCACGGCGGGGCTCACTATCGCCAAATACCTCAAAAAGGAAAATCCCAAGTTCGACGTGGTGATGGTGGAAAAGCGCGCCATGTACAGCTCGTGTTTTTCCAGTAATCTTTGGTACGCGGATGTCATCAATCTCGATTTTCTTGCGGCGCATAGTTTTTTAGATGCGGCGAAGAACGGCGGCTACACCTTCTTCAACGCCACCTGCACCGGTGCGGATCGGCCGGGGCGTAAGCTCATCACCGATCAGGGGGAAATCGCCTATGACTATTTGGTGCTCACCCCGGGCATAGATTATGACTACGCCAAGATCGGCGTGAACGATCCCGAGACCGAGTATCGGTTGCGCACCGAATACCCCGCCGGCTGGACTCTGGGTACCGAGCACGTGACTATCAAACGCAAGGTGCAAAACTTCAAGGGTGGCGTGTTCGTGCAGACCGTGCCCGGTGGCAATTACCGCTGTCTGCCGGCGCCCTATGAGCGGGCGTGTATGATCGCCTCGGTATTCAAGAAAAATAAAATCAAGGGCAAGGTGCTGGTGCTCGACCACAACCCGGACATCACCATCAAGAAAAACGGTTTCCACGCGGCTTTCAATGAGCTGTACAAAGACATCATCGAATATGTGCCGTCGGTCGAGATCAAATCGGTGGATGCGGATAAAAAAGCCATCACCACCGAGTTCGATACCTATCAGTTCGACGACGCGGCCATCTATCCCAATATACGCGGCTCCAAATTGCTGGAGATGCTAGGTGTGATGGACCCCAAGAGTTTACAAAAAGAGGCGCGGATTGACGTGCTCAAATATAACGTGATCGGCGATGAGCACGTCTACGTGGCGGGCGACTCGCGTCCCATGCCGTTCTCGAAGAGCGCCAACACCTCCAACACAGAAGGCAAATTCGTCGCCAAGGTGATCGCCGCGCACGCCGCGGGGAAAAACATAGATTGGATCACCCCTACAACGACCTGCTATTCCGTGGTCAATACCAGCCCCAACGAGGCTATCAGCGTGGATGCGCGCTATGCCTATGACGCGGCGAAGCAGGAGTTCAGTTTTTCAAAAGACACCAAGATGTTCGAGGAGCGGAACGCCGAACAGGGTAAGGCGGCGCTCGATTGGGCGCAGGGTTTATACAGCGACTTGTTCGGTTAAGGGATCACAAACAGTGGACTTTACATTTATTATGCTCGGTATCGCGGCGCTCATTATGATCGCCGCGTGGATCACCTCTCTCTTTGCCGGCAGAGGCTGAGGCAGCAACCGCTGTTGTCCACTTCAGGGTGTGCTCGGTGCACACCCCGTCTGTTTCTTCGTGCCACCTACGCTGACCCAATAATCCTCAATGATTACATCCCCACAACCTCGGCTATCCTTTGTGCGCAGAGTCGCCGAGGGCATCGAGTTACGACTGAAGGTTATCCCCGGCGCCAGCCGTTCCGTGATCGTGGGCGTGCTCGGTGACAGATTGAAGGTGAAGGTGGCTGCTCCACCGGAGGATGGCAAGGCGAACAAGGCGGTCGTCGAACTGATTTCAGAGTGGTTGGAGGCGGACTCTGTGGAAATTGTTTCCGGTCATGCCCATCCGGAAAAGGTCGTGCGGGTGCACGGTTTGATGAAGATAGACGAAAGCCGTTTGTCTGTATTGAAGTGAAACCTTACACGCCCTTAAAACTGGTGCAGAACAAGCAACTCCACTCTCCCGTCCAAGTTGGGAGGATTTCGTATCTGCGTAACTGGCTGGCGCTCAGCCTGTTGACGGGCTTATACAGCTACGTAGTCTTGGCGACCCAGGGCGGCCTTCACCTGGTGGTGGCGCCGCTGGTGATAGCACCGTTGGGCTACCATGCCTTTAAGGGTAGACCGTTCATCCGCAAAGTGTTTCCTGCAACTGTACCTTGGGCGGGCGCACCCATCCTCGTGGCAGCAGGTTTCGATAACGCGATAGAAGCGGTCTTTGTCCACTCCTTTCTTATCGGCATGGTGGTGGTGCAGGTGTGGGAAGCGGCGCTGTGGTTGAGCCGCTGGACGATCTCCAAGCTCGCCAGTTTAGCAAGCCATCGCCCTGAATAGCGCCCCTGCTTGGCCAGCGATCTGCCCCGGCCGCGCAGCGCGGCCGGAGTATTACATCCTCTGGCTGAACCGCCCGTGTCTTGCGCCGGCAAGCAGGCTCTGGAAACGTCCGCCGCTCAGGTGGATCAGCTCTTCATGGTCGCCTGCCTCGAAATAGATGTCAGGCTGTTCTATCAGGCTGTCATCCACGATGGTGGGCATTCCATAGGCCATGCCCAGCGGTGGGACTGCGCCGGTTTGGCAATCCTTAAAGAGGGGAGTGAGCTCGCTTTCCACCGCAAGGCGAAGTTTGCGGTTAAGTTGCTCACTCAACCTGCCGAGCTTGATGTGGTGGGTGGCCGGTATCACCGCCATGAGATAGCCGTCGTCGTCCTCGAGTAGTACGGCCTTGGCGAGGGCATCGCCCGGAATGTGCGCGGCCTCGGCGGTCTCGATGCTCGAAAGAGTACGGGGATGGGCTACCACTTCGTAGTCTATCCCCTTGCTCATCATGTAGTCTTCAAGAGTGTGTGCAATAGCCATGTCAGCTCCTCCTGTCGTTGGGATTTCTACAATCGTTTGCCGATTTAGTATACATCTTAAGTACACCGTGAGATCAAGACATTATTAGAATAGTTGATCTTAATCAATGTGCCCGCATTTAGATCGGAATATCTTAATTTTCGACAAAAATCCATCAATTAGAAATAATACGAGCTGACCCAATACTGTTCGGTTAATTACGGATATAACTTACAAATCAATCGATTATTATGACATTTCTGCGCGAAATATTGCTTAAGCGAACAGTATTGTGAGCTGACCCGGTTATTCGAGATGAGATCAAGCTATAGCTATTTCGACCACGACGCCGATATCGGCATCATCGGCTGCGGCGAGACGGCGGTGGCCGCCTTCGTTGCGGCGGCCGAGGCCATGTTTGCAATCATGGCGGATATCACGGAGGTGAACGACGTCGTACACGTCCAAGTCGGCTTCGAGGAATCCGATTTGGAGTTGGCGTTGGTCATTTGGCTCAATCGCTTGCTTACCGAGGCCCGCATGGAGGGACTGATCTTCAGTCGCTTCGCCCTGCAAAGAAACGAAACAAATTGGCGTGGTGAGGCGTGGGGCGAGCCGTGGCGTGCAGAGATGGAGAGAGGAGTGGAGGTCAAGGGCGCGACGCTGACGATGCTTTCCGTGAAGCAGGTGGAGGCGGGTTGGGAGGCGCGTTGCGTGGTGGACGTTTGAAGAGGGTGATGTTATGGACATGAGCCGGTTGAACAAGATTGACGACACGTGCTGGAGTGTCAAACCCGCTGCGGGTGTGCAAACCGCACCGGTACGGATGTACGGCAGCGAAGCGCTGCTCGCTGCGATGGACGACAAGGTATTCGAGCAGATCACCAATGTGGCGAAGCTGCCGGGTTTGGTCGGCGCCGCCATGACCATGCCGGATGCGCACTGGGGTTATGGATTTCCCATCGGCGGGGTCGCCGCGTTTGATCCCGAACAAGGCGGTATCATTTCTGCAGGCGGTGTGGGATTTGATATCTCTTGCGGCATCCGCTGTCTGCGTACCAACCTTACCCTCACCGACATTACGCCGCAGTTGGAGAACCTGGCTGACGCCCTGTTTCACACCATCCCCGCAGGAGTGGGAGAGGAAGGGCAACTCAAATTCGCGCCGGCGCAACTCGATGAAGTGCTGCTGGGCGGCGCAGAGTGGGCGGTGCGGCAAGGCTATGGCGTGCCGGAAGATCTGGAGTACATCGAGGAGCGCGGCCGTGTGGCGGGCGCGGTGCCGGAAAATGTCTCGGATCACGCCAAGAAACGCCAGCGCGGCGAGATGGGCACCCTGGGCTCCGGTAATCACTATCTCGAGGTGCAGGTCGTGGATCACATTTACGATCAGCAGGCGGCGCAGGTGTTTGGACTCAGCGAAGGTCAGATCGTGGTTTCCATACACTGCGGTTCGCGCGGCTTGGGTCATCAGATCGGCACGGAATATCTGGTGACGCTGGCCAAGGCCGCGAGCCGGCTGGGCATTACTCTGCCGGACCGGGAATTGGCGTGCGCCCCGATCCAATCGCCGGAAGGTCAAGAATATATCGGCGCAATGAACGCCGCCATCAACTGCGCGCTTGCGAATAGACAGATACTTGCCCATCTCACTCGTGAAGTATTCGACAGGATAATTCCGAATGCGACACTCGAAACCCTGTTCGATGTTTCGCACAACACCTGCAAAGTAGAGAAGCATAAGGTGGACGGCAAGACACGGCTGCTCTATGTCCACCGCAAAGGCGCGACCCGCGCCTTCGGGCCGAATCACCCGGCGCTGCCGGAGCGTTACCGCGCGATAGGCCAGCCGGTCATCATCGGCGGCAGCATGGGGACCGGCTCCTATGTGCTGGCAGGCACGGCGGAAAGTGAAAACCAGGCCTATTCCTCGGCCAGTCATGGCGCGGGGCGCGCTATGAGCCGTCACCAGGCGCTGCGCCACTGGCGCGGCCGGCAACTGATAGACGAATTGGCTGAACGCGGCATTCTGATCCGCACCCGCTCCATGCGCGGCGCGGCCGAGGAAGCTCCGGGCGCTTACAAAGACGTGGACCTGGTCGCGGAGGCGACGGAGAAGGCGGGACTCGCCAGGCGTGTTGCTTTTCTGCGTCCCAAGGCATGTATTAAGGGTTAGCCAAATGATCTTATCAACAAAAAACTGCCTGCACCTCGCCACCAAGCTTGCCACGTACACGCACACCGGCCTGCTCGGTTATGAAGTAAAAAGGTTTGCCGACGGGGAGTATTATTACCGTCTGCAATATCTCAAGAAACCTAAATCGGTAATACTGCTCGGCAACGTTACGCCTGATCCCGCTTCGATCTTTGAACTGCTTGCGCTCGCCGAGGCGTTAGCAGACAGCCGTATTGGAATCCAAACGCTGTGCGTGCCTTATCTTGGTTACAGCCGCCAGGATCGGCAGAGCGAAACCGGCGAGGCGGTGCTGGCGCACCTGGTCGCCGAGATGCTCAACCGCATCCCCGCGAAGAAAAGGGTGTTTGTGGATCTGCACAGCGACACCGTGCGCGCCATGCTGTCCCCGCATACGGAGGTATTTTGCCTGCCGTTGATCGTGCCGCCGCCGCTTGCTCGGGGCTTTGACGTTGTCGTCGCACCGGATAAAGGCGCACAGGCGCGGGCCAAACGTATCGCAGGCGATATGCCCGTCATCACCATGCTTAAGCACCGCCCCAAACACAATATCGTTGAGCGCGCGCCGATGAGCTATCCGGTCAAGGGCAAGAGGGTGCTGATGGTGGACGATATGATAGACACCGGGCGCACCATTGCCTCGGCGGCGATTCTTCTGAAGAGGCAAGGAGCCAAATCCATCACAGTGGCGGCGACACACGGTATCTTTTCCCCGCCCAGCGACAAGATTCTGAGCTCCGCCCCCATCAATAAGATTTTGGCCGGCGACACGTTGGCCCCACACGTTCCGCCAGGCGGCCGCGTGGTGTCCATCGCACGCTTGCTTGCAGAGGCGTTGTAGAGGACTTATGACCTGTTTAGTCAAAGCTGAGGGAGGCGATCATGCTGTTTCGGAATCGTGACGAAGCCGCGCAATTGTTGTCGGAAAAACTTGCGCATTACCGTGGTAAAAATCCTCTGATACTGGGCATCCCGCGCGGGGCGGTGCCTATGGGTAAACTGATCGCCGCTGAGCTGGGCGGTGAGTTGGACGT
>DATMXC010000086.1:0-4094 GCA_035561915.1 Gammaproteobacteria bacterium | reverse complement strand
GCCCTGGTCTTCACCATTGGCGCGCAGCCTGCTAAACTCCTGCTTGCTTATGTTGTATAGTATGGCAAGCCCACTCGCTACCTATCCAAATAACGTTGGGCACTAACCGAGTAGCAGGGAGTACAACGATGAAGCAATCCATCTTAACGATTGCCGCCCTCACCTTACTGGTGAGCGCTTGCGGCAAGGAAGAGGCGGCACAGACGACGAGTGCCCCTGCGGCACCCAAGGCGCCCGCCGCGACTACGACACCGGCGCCCGCCCCCACATCTACATCTACACCCCCGCCAGCCGTGGAAAAGCCTGCTGCACCCCAGCCTGCCACACCTGCCCAAGCTCCCGCCGAAGAACCAGCCAAGCCGGCACCCTCTGCGGCGGGCGCAGGCAAGGCGCCGAGCCTGGAAGAGGGCGCCGCCCTGGCCAAGAGCAGCGGTTGTTTCGCCTGTCACGATAAAGAGTTTAAGCGGCAGATCATCGGCCCGGCCTGGGGCGCCGTGGCGGAGAAATACCGGGGCAAGCCGGATGCCCGTGATATGTTGATAAAATGGGTACACACCGGCGGCACGGGCCGTTGGGGAACGGCGGTGATGCCGCCCTATTCGCCACGCGTGCCGGACAACGAAATCGAAAAGCTGGTGGATTTTATTCTGTCTCTGCCCAAGCCTTCTTAACTGGCTTGGGGTGCTCTCACAAAGGCCAGCCCACGGGCTGGCCTTTGTTTTTTGCGGAACGTCAAAAACGTTGTGCTGGGGTATAATGTTGTCAATATGGATACTGAAGCGGCACTGTGACTGATCTTACGCATATCCGCAATTTCTCTATCATCGCCCACATTGATCATGGTAAGTCTACGCTGGCCGACCGCTTCATTCAGATCTGCGGTGGTTTGAGTTCCCGTGAGATGTCCGAGCAGGTGCTCGATTCCATGGATCTGGAGCGCGAACGCGGCATCACTATCAAGGCGCAGAGCGTGTCACTCCATTATCGTGTCAAGGACGGCACCGACTATCTGCTGAACTTCATTGATACCCCCGGTCACGTGGATTTCTCTTATGAGGTCTCGCGCTCGCTGGCGGCCTGCGAAGGCGCCCTGCTGGTAGTGGACGCCGCCCAAGGGGTAGAGGCGCAGAGTGTCGCGAATTGCTATACCGCGCTCGAGCAGGGGCTCGAGGTGTTGCCGGTGCTGAACAAGATTGACCTGCCCTCCGCCGAGCCCGACCGGGTCATCAAGGAAATCGAGGAGATCATCGGCATCGAGGCTACCGACGCTCTGCGGGTGAGCGCGAAGACCGGCGTGGGTGTGGAGGAATTATTAGAAGAGATCATCGCCCGCATCCCACCGCCCAAGGGCGATACCGATGCCCCGCTGCAGGCGCTGATTATAGATTCATGGTTCGACAATTTTGTCGGCGTGATCTCGCTGGTACGCGTGATGCAGGGCACGGTGGCGCCCAAGCAAAAGCTTATGGTGATGTCCACCGGCCGCAACTATCAAGTTGACAAGGTCGGCATCTTCACGCCGAAGCGCACGGAAACAAACCAGCTCAGCGCCGGCGAGGTGGGCTACATCATCGCCGGTATCAAAGACATCAACGGCGCGCCGGTCGGCGACACGCTCACTCACTTGGAGCGGCCGGCCGCCGCACCGCTGCCCGGCTTCAAGGCCGTGCAGCCGCAGGTGTTCGCCGGGCTGTTCCCGATAGACGGCGAAGACTACGAGGCCTTCCGCGAGGCGCTCTCCAAGTTGCGCCTGAACGATGCGGCGCTGTATTACGAACCGGAGACCTCGCAGGCGCTGGGATTCGGTTTCCGCTGCGGCTTTTTGGGCCTGTTGCACATGGACATCGTGCAGGAGCGCCTGGAGCGCGAATACAATCTGCACCTCATCAGCACCGCGCCGACGGTGGTCTACGAGGTGTTGACTACCAAGGGCGAAGTGCTCAAAGTGGACAATCCTGCCAAACTCCCGGAACCCAATTACATCGCTGAAACTCGCGAACCCATCATCGAGGCGCATATCTTGACGCCGCAGCAATATCTCGGCAATGTGATCAGCTTGTGCGAGGAGAAGCGCGGGGCGCAAAAGAACATGCAGTACCTCGGCAACCAGGTGGCGCTCACCTACGAGTTGCCGATGAACGAGGTGGTGATGGATTTTTTTGACCGGCTCAAATCCGTCAGCCGCGGTTACGCCTCGCTCGATTATAAATTTACGCGCTTCCAGGCCTCCAATCTGGTGAAGCTCGATATCCTCATCAATGGCGAGAAGGTGGACGCCCTGTCGCTGATTGTGCACCGCGATCAGTCCGCTCACCGCGGCCGCGAGCTGACCGACAAGATGAAGGAGATCATCCCGCGGCAGATGTTCGACGTGGCGATACAGGCGGCGATCGGTTCGCAAGTCATCGCGCGCCAGACGGTAAAGGCGCTGCGCAAAAACGTAATCGCAAAGTGCTACGGCGGCGACATCTCGCGCAAACGCAAACTGCTCGAAAAACAAAAGGCAGGAAAAAAACGGATGAAGCAAGTCGGCTCCGTGGAGATCCCGCAAGAGGCGTTTATGGCGGTATTACGGGTAGGAAAAAAATAGGAACAATCTGATTAGAATTTCGCACTGCGCGGGATGAACCCGCGCAGGCGACCAAAGGGGAGAGACGTTTCTCCCCGCTCCCTCTCTCCAACTCTCTCCCGGAGGGAGAGAGAGTGATCGTTCCCTTCTCCCTCGGGAGAAGGGGTAGGGATGAGGGTCGAAACCCCATGGCTTTGTAGCCGCAGCAAGCTGCGGAATAGGATTGTAATAATGAACTTCGATTTTCCAACAATTTTGGTGCTGGCGACGGCGGTGACGGGAGCGATCTGGCTGGCGGACAGCCTGATGTGGGCGCCGCGCAGGCGTTTGGCGGCTGCGGGCAGTACGACTCAGGGTACCCAGACCCAGGCACTCAAGGAACCCTTGATCGTCGAGTATGCGCGCTCGTTTTTCCCGGTGATACTCGCGGTGCTGGTGCTGCGCTCCTTTGTGGCGGAGCCGTTTCGCATCCCCTCCAACTCGATGATGCCCACCTTGCTCACCGGCGACTTTATTCTGGTCAATAAATTCAGTTATGGCCTGCGCCTGCCGGTGCTCAATCAAAAGATCATCGCCCTGGGTGAGCCCAAACGCGGCGATGTGGTGGTGTTTCGCTATCCCAATAATCCCACGATAGACTATATCAAGCGGGTGGTGGGTGTGCCGGGCGATAAGATTACCTACACCGATAGAAAACTGTATATCAACGGCAAGCCGATGACGCAACAACCGGTAGGCGAGTATGCCGGCATGGGCGCGGGGGCGGGCATGACGGGCGCAAGCCTGCTCAGGGAAAATCTCGACGGTGTGGAGCACGCTATTTTAACACGCCCTGGACAACTCACCGCCGAAGGTGAGTTCAGCGTGCCGCTGGGAGAATATTTTGTGATGGGCGATAACCGCGACAACAGTAACGACAGCCGTTATTGGGGGACGGTCCCGGAGGCCAATCTGGTCGGCAAGGCGTTTATGATCTGGATGAACTGGGATGTGTCCAATGGCGGCGTCGCGTGGGGGCGCATTGGCTCGACGATACACTGATATGACGATTTTTAAGGAATCTCTGATTTATTCAGAGATTCCTGCGGTACAGGGATGTGCCGCCATTTTTCAAACACGCAAGTGTTTGAAAAATGAAGAAAAGAAAAAACCACGTTTTTGCTTTTTGCCAGACAGGAAGTCTCAATGTCGCGGGCGCAGGGATGTGCAGGAGCGACCGTCTCTGAAAATTCCATGGATGGAATTTTTCAGAGCTTCCTTAATAACCATGTGAGCGGAGGTGCTATGAACAATAATCACGCACGGCAGCAAGGCATGACGTTTATAGGGGTAGTGATCGTGCTGGGCCTGATTGCCTTTTTCGTATTGGTTGCTCTCAAGCTGGTTCCGCTTTATCTGGAGAATTTTAAGATCGTCTCTAGCCTGCAATCACTCAAAAGCGAGGCGGGACTGGGCTCCAAGTCCGCGCCTGAAATCATGACGCTGCTCAGCAGGCGTCTCGACATCAACGAGGTGCGGCGCCTTA
>DATMXC010000085.1:0-3955 GCA_035561915.1 Gammaproteobacteria bacterium | reverse complement strand
TCCTTTTTTAACTCATCGGCGTTGGTGAGGTTGCCGTTGTGCGCGAGACATATCCCGTAGGGCGAGTTCACGTAAAACGGCTGCGCCTCGGCGCTTGTGGAACACCCTGCAGTCGGGTAACGCGCGTGACCGATGCCCATGTTGCCGTGCAGGTCACGCATGTGACGGGTGTGGAACACGTCGCGCACCATGCCGTTATCCTTGCGCATAAAGAGCCGGTCGCCGTCGCAGGTCACAATCCCAGCCGCATCCTGACCGCGATGCTGGAGTACGGTGAGGCCGTCATACAGCGCCTGGTTAACTGCGGACTTGGCGACGATTCCGATGATTCCGCACATCTATTGCCACCTCGTCAAAGTATCAAAATAGACATTCATTAACGCACCCTCGATGTTATTCCGATTCCTGATAAAAACGATAACTGCGTTGGCTTCGTCTTCGGCTCCTCGCCGTACTAGTTGTACTGTCTTCGTCGCCTCATCCTCGCCGCCTTGTTCTCCTTTCTATCAGAACCCGGAATGCCGGTAACTTTTCAGGAATCCTGGTAAACAAAATGACTGGCGATGTCGGCGGGCAACAGGTTGCGCGCTACCACGGCCAAATCCTCGAAGTAAACAATCAGCATAGACTGACGCCACCACGAGTCCTTGGGGAACGGCGTGGCGCCGGCCAATAGCACCAGGAGAGCGATCACGACGACGCCACGGGCGATGCCGAATACGACTCCGAGCATTTGGTCGGTGCCGCCCAGACCTGTCTTGGCCAGCAGCCGCACGATGAGAAAATTGATGATCCCGATCAGGATCAAGATACCCAGAAACAAGGCCGCAAAGGCGGCAACCAAGCGTAGCGAGGGTACTGAAATGTAATGCGTCAACACCGGGGCGAGCCGGCCGCTGAATTCCACGGCGACCCAGATGGCGACCACCCATGCGGTGAGCGACAGGGCTTCTCTCACAAAGCCGCGCAACAGGCCGATCAGCGCGGAGAGGGCAATAATCCCGATAATGGCATAATCAACCCAGATCATGGCGGCCTTTGTCGGCCGGCTGACTCATGCCGGCGCATCAACTCAAGCTGTGTATTATAACACTGCGACGATGCAAACAAAAACCGTGCTCGCGCCGCTGACTATGAGGGATAGCGTTCAACGATGCCCTTTTGTTTGGTTTCCTTTTCCAACTTGTCGCGTAGGGCATCTGCGCGGGCTCGCTCCAGCTCGGGGCCCACGCGCACCCGGAACAACTGGCTATCGCCGCTTTTGATCTTCTCGACGAAGGCCGTATAGCCCTTGGCGCGCAATTGATCGCGTAGTGCCAGGGCATTCTGCTCGCTGCTGAAAGTGCCCAACTGGATGATCCAGGCGGTGACATTCATGCGTTCTTTGGAGGGTGCAGTTGCCGTTGGCGCCGCAGAAGCGAGCGGCTTGCTGGGAGCCGGTTTATCGGCCTTGGGTTTATCTGTGGGTGATTTGTCGGCTACCGGCTTATCGGTCACCGGCTTATCGGCTTGGGGCGGTGTATCCGGCTTGGGTGGCGCTGTAGCGATTGCCCCCGGCGCCTTCTCACTCGTCTGCGGGGACACAGTGGCGGGCGCTGCGGAGTTGCCCGCAGACGGAGCAGGCACGGGCAACGGCGCGCTATCAATGACAGCAGGTTTCGGTGGAGCAGGGGCGGGTTCCAACGGTGTGATCCTGGAACTGAAGCCGGTATCCAGTTTGGGCGGTATAGTGGCAACGCTGCTGTCATCTTCCTTCCCGCCCGTCAACAATATAGGAATGAGGATTATCGCCAGAACAACGAGCACGGTTGCGCCCACCAGGCGCTGCTTCAATCTATTCCCTTCCATATTTTAATCTCATGGTCTGCATACTGTTTTAGGGAACCTCTGAAAAATATATCACTAACCGCCAAGGCGCCAAGGTCACCAAGAAAAAAGGGTTGAATTGTAAGGAAAAATCTTGGCGTTCTCGGCGTCTTGGCGGTTCAACATGAATTAATCGGCGCTTCCTTAGTATAGTCCAGACGTAGCGCCTCGGCGACAGTATAAAACGAACCAAACACCACTATCCGGTCTTGCGCCCCCGCTGCGAGCAACACGGCCTGATAGGCCTGTTCCACCGTCTCATGGCTGTATACCTCGGCCTCGGGGATGACATCCCGCACGTGTTGCGCCAGCCCCGCTGCCGAGCTCCCGCGCTCCACGGCGAGACTTGCTACATACCAGCCATCCACTACATCGCGCATCTCTCGCACCACGCCTGCGATATCTTTATCCGCCAGCATACTGAATACCGCCAGGGTGCGGCCCGCGCACGGCTGCGCGCGCAAGGTCCGGGCGAGCGCGGCGGCGGCGTGAGGATTGTGTGCCACGTCGAAGATGCGCGTGACCATGTCTGCCCCCGTTGAGACCTGAAAACGCCCCGGCAAGTTCACTGTACTGAGCCCTTGCTTAATGTCGTGCTCCGACACAGACAACCGTGGCGGTCGCTCCCGGCGTCCTGTGACGTACACGGAGGTACTAATGTCACGGGAGGCAGGATGCCGGGAGAGACCCTCCCGCGACACTAGCACGTCCCTGTGCGTCGCAAGTGTCTCCAGGGTCATCAGCACCGCCGCGGCATTTTGAAGTTGAAAGTCGCCTTGCAACCTCGGTAGCGGCAGCGCCTCGATGCAACGCCCCGCCCCCCACCAAGACCAGCCTTGACCCTGAGTTTCATAACCAAAGTCGTGCTTGAAACAATAGAGCGGCGCGGCAATCTCTTTGGCATAAGCAACGAGACTCTGCGGCGGATCGGATTCGCCATAGATCGCCGGACGTCCTGGGCGAAAGATTCGGGCCTTCTCAGCGGCGATGCTCTCGCGGTCCGGGCCCAGCCACTCCATGTGATCCAATCCGATAGTGGTCACCAACGCGGCGTGGGCATCGAACAGGTTGACCACGTCGAGCCGGCCACCCATTCCCACCTCCAGTATGGCCACATCGAGTTCCGCCCGGTGAAAAATGTCAAAAGCAGCCAGCGTGCCGAATTCAAAATAACTGAGTGAGATCTCGCCGCGCGCCTCGTCTATTCGGGCAAAGGCGGTGCACAGTTCGTCATCGGTGGCCTCTATGCCGTTAACACGAATGCGTTCATTGTAACGCAGCAAATGCGGCGAGCTGTAGGCGCCCGCCCGGTAACCCGCCGCCAAAAGTATGGCCTCCAGCATCGCCACACAGGAACCCTTGCCGTTGGTGCCACCCACGGTGATGACGGTATACGCCGGAGGTTTCAGGCCCATACGGCGCAGCACCTCGCCCGAACGCTCCAGGCCGGGGTCTATCTTTTTAGGATGTAAAGTTTCTTGCCAGAGCAGCCAGTCATTCAGGAGGGTGAAGCGCATTTAAATACAGATTCAAGATTCAAGAAAAAAGAGCAGTTTTTAATTACTTGTGTCTTTAGTCTTGTATCTATGCTTGATGAGTCAGTAGCGCCAACAACTTGGCGATTTTGTCACGCATCTCACGCCGGTCAACTATCATGTCTACCACCCCATGCTCGAGTAAAAATTCGCTGCGCTGAAATCCCTCAGGGAGGGTCTGACGCACGGTCTGTTCGATCACCCGAGGGCCGGCGAAACCAATCAGGGCCTTGGGCTCGGCGATGTTGATATCACCCAGCATGGCGAGGCTCGCCGACACGCCGCCCATGGTGGGATCGGTGAGCACCGAGATGAAGGGGATGCCGCGCCGGCTCATCTGCGCCAGCGCCGCGCTCGTCTTGGCCATCTGCATCAGCGAAAGCAGCCCTTCCTGCATGCGCGCGCCGCCGCTTGCCGCGAAGCACACCAGCGGCACCTTCTCCTCCACGCAGACGTTTACGCCGCGCACAAAGCGCTCGCCGACCACCGAGCCCATCGAGCCGCCCATGAAACGAAACTCAAAGGCACAGGCTACCAAAGGCATGCCTTTGAGT
>DATMXC010000084.1:0-21765 GCA_035561915.1 Gammaproteobacteria bacterium | reverse complement strand
GGCGGCGCAAGTGCTGGCCGGCAAGGAACTGTCCTACAACAACTACGCCGACGCCGACGCCGCGCTGGCCTGCGTGCAGCAGTTCCCGCAGCGCCCGGCCTGCGTGATCGTCAAACACGCCAATCCCTGTGGCGTCGCGCTTGGCAAGACGTTGCTGGAGGCCTATGAACGCGCCTACACGACCGACCCCACCTCGGCCTTCGGCAGCATCATCGCCTTCAATCAGCCTCTCGACGCCGCCACCGCCCGCAGCATCATCGAGCGGCACTTTGTCGAGGTGCTTGTCGCCCCCAGCATCGATGATGAGGCCCTGCCGATACTCGCCGGCAAGAGTAACGTGCGCGTCCTGAGTTGCGGCCCCTGGGGGGCGGAGCCGCGTGCGCAACTGGACTATAAACGCATCACCGGCGGATTGCTGATTCAGGAAAGCGACCTCGCCATGATCACCGCCAAGGATTTCAAGATCGTTACACGGCGTGCCCCGACGCCCGTCGAGATACAAGACATGCTGTTCGCCTGGAAGGTCGCCAAGTTCGTTAAATCCAACGCCATCGTGTATTGCAAAGACGCCATGACCATCGGCATCGGCGCAGGACAAATGAGCCGCGTCTACAGCGCCCGCATCGCCGCCATCAAGGCCGCTGACGCGGGCTTGGCGGTGGCGGGTTCGGTGGTCGCAAGCGACGCCTTCTTCCCGTTCCGCGACGGTGTGGACGCCGCCGCAGAGGCTGGCGTCACCGCCGTAATCCAGCCCGGCGGCTCGCTGCGCGACCCCGAGGTTATTGCGGCGGCCGACGAACACGGCATGGCGATGTTGTTTACGGGGATCAGACATTTCAGGCATTAACTACTTCATGCAAAGGCGTAAAAATGTTTATAGAACTACATTCACCTCAGAGGGCGCATATTAAAACGATTTGATTCTCCTCCGCGTCCTCCGTGGTAAATCTTTTTTCTATATTGATTTGCGACTTTGCTCCTTGGCGTTAGATTTGTTATATGAAAATTCTCATCATCGGCTCTGGCGGCCGCGAACACGCGCTGGCTTGGAAGGCGGCGCAATCGCCAAAGGTCACCAAGATCTTTGTCGCGCCCGGCAATGCGGGCACGGCGCGTGAGCCGAAGACAGAGAACATCGCCATCAAGGCTGAAGACATCACGGCGCTGGTGGATTTTGCACGGAATAATCACATCGTTCTCACTATCGTTGGGCCGGAAACGCCGCTGGCGCTGGGCGTGGTGGACGTCTTCAACGCCGCGGGGCTGCGCTGCTTCGGACCGACCCGTGCCGCTGCTCAACTCGAATCGTCCAAGGCCTTCGCCAAGAATTTTCTGGCGCGCCACCACATCCCCACTGCGGACTATGGCGTGTTCACGGACGTCGAGCCGGCCTTAGCTTACATTCGTAAACTGGGCGCACCTCTGGTGATCAAGGCGGATGGTCTCGCCGCAGGCAAGGGCGTGGTGATTGCGGCCACCTTGGCCGAGGCCGATGCGGCGGTCGCCGACATGCTGAGCGGCAGCGTGTTCGGCGCGGCCGGCAGGCGCGTGGTGATTGAGGAGTTTCTACAAGGCGAGGAGGCGAGCTTTATCGTCCTAGTGGGCGGTGAGCATATCCTGCCGCTCGCCACTACGCAAGATCATAAGGCGCGCGACGACGGCGACCGCGGCCCCAACACCGGCGGCATGGGGGCGTATTCGCCCGCGCCCGTCGTGACACCCAACGTGCATGCGCGCATTATGCGTGAGATCATTGAGCCCACGGTGCGCGGCATGGCTGCCGAAGGCAATCCCTATACCGGCTTTCTCTACGCGGGAGTGATGATCAGCCCGGAAGGGGCGCCGCGCGTGTTGGAGTTCAATTGCCGGTTGGGCGACCCGGAAACACAGCCCATCATGATGCGTCTGCGCTCGGATTTGATCGAGTTATGTGAAGCCGCTTTGGACAAGCGCCTTGATCGCGTGCAAGCGGAGTGGGATACGCGCGCGGCGCTCGGCGTGGTGCTTGCCGCCGGGGGTTATCCGGGTCCGTATCGCACCGGTGATGTCATCCACGGTATGATTCAAACAGGAGATAACGACCGGAAGATTTTTCATGCCGGCACCGCGCTGCAGGGCGACGATATTGTTACCGCGGGCGGCCGTGTCGCCTGCGTCTGCGCCTTGGGAGCTGACGTGAAAGAAGCGCAGCAGCGCGCCTATGAGCTGGTGCGGGGTGTCAACTGGGAGGGGATGTATTATCGCACCGACATTGGCTATCGTGCGGTGGCTAGGGAGGGTGAGGGGTGAGGGGATTGTCAGGCAGCTTCGCAGCCTGGCCTACGTCTTTTTTACTACATTCACCGTAGAGGGCGAATATTAAAACGATTTGATTCTCCTCCGCGTCCTCTGCGGTGAATCGTTTTTTTATATTGATTTGCGGCTTTGCGCCTTGGCGCGGCCCGTTCAGGATTTTGCAGCGGCGTTGTTGGCGCTGCGCCGTTTGCGCGGAGCCTTGAACCACCTCTTTTTACAATCCAGCAGACGTTGTTCGATGGCGTCGAGATCGGGAATGACCGCAGTTTCTCCATCCACCACCACGCGGCTCAATATCACCGAACCGGCCTCGGGTGTATAGTCCATTGCTGCAATCCTGCTTTCATCAACATTTATGAGCTGCGGGATACCCTGTACCAGCACGGCGAAAAAGTTGAGATCGGGATTCCCCCCTAAGGCATTGAGCACCACGATCTTGGCGCGTACTGGAACAGGCGGTTTGGGTTGCCCGCACAGTACCTCAAACGAAAGCAGCGGAACATCTCTCTCACGCCAGCTCAATAGGCCGAGCAACCACTCCGGCCCCTCGGCGATGGGCGCCGGCTCGGAATAGTTGATCACCTCGGCGACGGCCGTGTTCGGCAACACCAGGTGCCCGCCACCGATCGGAATGATCTGACTACGTATCGAGAGAAGTGTCTCAGACATGGCGCATCGCTTCAATAAAATCAGTTTTTCTTTTCACTTGGGAGTTCACGCTTCTTCAATAGTTGTGCAAAATATTTTGCCGCGTCCTCTGCGATGCGGTTTTCAAAGTTCTCTCGCCCTGGGCAGATAGACCACATCGGGCTGATCCACATGACTCAGTTGCTCAACCAATCTCTTCGCAAGCATCTCGGGTGTTCCGTTAAAGCTCACCAGACCGGCCTTGCGCGCATGGTCGGGCATGCTGGAGATAAGGCAACTCTCCGCATCCTGCGCCCATACCACTCCGCCGTGTTCGATAATGCTCTGCGCCCCCCTCAACCCGTCATTACCCATGCCGCTAAAGATGATGGCCCCGGCGTGACGCCCGAAGCGTTGTGCGACGTTGGTCATGATGGCGTCAATGGAAGGCCGGTATAGCCGGTCGTCCTCCGTAAAGGGTTTGAGTTCAAGTTGACCCTCTGCATTGATGACCAGATTCTCTTCGACCGGCGCCAGCACCACTTGATGATGACGCAGGCTGTGACCCGACTGGGCGGGTATCACTTGAAATGCAGCAGTGGAATCGAGTTGCTGCGCCAACAGCGTGGCAAAACCCGTCCCGATATGTTGCGCCAGCACAAATGCGATCGGCAGTTCAACCGGGATGGCGTTCAAAAAACTTTTCACCGCCTGCGGACCGCCGATCGAGGCGCCCAGCACCCATACCCGAAGAACCCCCGCGTTCGATACCGGTATCTTCGGCACAGCCGGTTTAGTCGCTCCCGGCCTCCCGCCTTCCGTGCCGTACAGGGATGTGCCAATGTCGCGAGAGGCAGGAAGCCGGGAGCGACCGACACCAGTACTTCCCTGTACGTCGTCGGCCGGGCGTAGCGGTTCTGGCGCAGGTGTGATCTGCACCGGTTCGGGCACGGACGCCGGTTGTTCTGTGGGTGCTGTTGTGGCAGCCTCGTCTTTAATGGCCTTAGCTTGCCGATCATGCACAACTAAAGCCACCAGCTTCTGGGCAAGTCTGCGTCCCCAATCGCCGTGGTGTGTGGCGGCGATGATGTGGGTGGAGGCACTGTCGTTAAACAGGACCGGCAGATCGAACTGTTCCAGTAATTGATCGAGAAAATCCTGTTCCGACATACAGGGATGTATTAGTGTCGCAGGAGGCAGGACGCGGGGCGCGACCGCGTCGGCCTCGTCATCTAGGTCCAGTAGCAACACGTCCGCTCCCGTCCGGCTGAGCTTGCTCAGAAATTCTTCGCACGGCGGTTCGTTAATCACCACCTCAAGCCCGCCCTTTTCCACCAGGGATTGCAGGTTGGTGCGCTGGCGTTCCTGGGCGGAGGCGATGGCGACGCGCAGCTTTTTTCCAGAGGCGCCGCTCATGGCTAATGGAGTGTGGCGATCCGGCCGCCGACCAGGCTGTCAATGTTCTTCAATAACTCGCTTTCCTGGTAAGGCTTACCCATGTAGCTGTTCACGCCGATCTGCATGGCGCGCTCACGGTGCTTTTCACCGGTGCGGGAGGTAATCATGATAATAGGGATGTGCTTGAGCCGCGGCTCATTGCGAATCAGGGTGGCGAGTTCATAGCCATCCATGCGCGGCATCTCGATGTCCAGCAACATGACGTCGGGGATGTGTTCTTGCAGCAGGGCGACTGCATCCACGCCGTCTTTGGCCGCCAGCACCCGGATATTATGGCGCTCCAGCAGCCGTGTAGTGACCTTGCGCACGGTGATGGAATCATCCACCACCATCACCGTCATGATGCCCGTGGATGCAGTCACCACCGGCTCTGCGACGGCCTGCTCCGTGGGGCGTGTCATGCCGAGGCGCACTAGGGCGGGAATATCCAGAATCAACACTACGCGGCCGTCGCCGAGTATGGTGGCACCAGTGATGCCACGCACCGTACTGATCTGCGGGCCGACCGACTTCACCACGATCTCGCGGCTGCCCATGATGGCCTCGACTTGCAACGTCACATAGTGATCGCCCGCGCGCATCATCAACATGGGTAATTTTCTGCGCGGGCCGGGCAGATAGGGGTGGGCGGTGCCCAGCAGCGTGCCCAGATGCATAAAGGTGTAACCCCGCCCGCCCATCTTATAGGTCGCACCCGGCTGGGCGTGAAACTCTTCCAGCTCTTCGTGCGTGACGCGCGTAATGCGTTCGATGCTGGTGAGCGGGATGGCGTACACGTCCTCGCCGACATGCACCAGCAGCGCCTGGTTCACTGAAAGCGAGAGCGGCAAGCGTAGCGTGAAGGTGGTCCCCTGGCCCGGTTTGAAACCGATATCGAGCATCCCGCCCAGTTGCTTTACTTCGCTGTTCACAACATCCATACCCACGCCGCGGCCGGAAATCTGGGTGATCTCCGAGGCGGTGCTGAAACCGGGCTCCAGGATAAATTGGATCACCTCGTTATCGGTCATATCGGCGCTCTTGCTCAGCAGGCTGCGTTCCTGCGCCTTCTTGCGGATGGCGGCAACGTTGAGACCGGCGCCGTCGTCGCTGATTCGTATCACTATATCCGTGCCTTGCCGCTCCACGCTCAAGGTGATCGTACCGGTTTCAGATTTGCCGGCGGCGCGGCGTGCCTTGGCCGGTTCAACACCGTGGTCAACCGCATTACGCAGCAGGTGTTCCAGACTGGGCACGATCCTGTCCAGCACCGTTCTGTCGGTCTCTACCTCGGCGCCGAACACGCGCAACTCCACCTGTTTCCCCACGTCGTGCGCGACCTGCCGGACGATGCGCCGCAGGCGCGGCAAGACCACGGCGAATTGCACCATGCGGGTGCTCATCAAACCCTGTTGCAGATCTGTATTGATGCGGGATTGCTGCAACAGCAGGGTCTCCGACTCACGCGTCAAATTCTGGAGCTGACCTTCCACGTTTTCGAGGTCGTTGACACCCTCGATCAAGCTGCGTGACAGTTGTTGTATGGAGGAAAAGCGATCGAATTCAAGCGGGTCGAACTCTTCGTCCTGGCGTCCTGTCTCGGCGTAGCGGAATAGGATTTGCGCCTCGGTTTCGATCTCGAGCTTGCGAAGTTGCGCGCGCAACCGCGCCACGACCTGATCCATTTCCGACAGGTTGTACTTGAATGAGCCGATCTGCTGTTCCAGACGCGAGCGCGAGATACTGATCTCGCCCGCGAAATTCACCATATTGTCGAGTAGATCTGCGCGCACCCTGATCTGCTCATGCTGGATGCGCGACAACTGACGATGCTCTTCCTCAGTGGGTTCGAATTCCTCCTGTTCCGCGAGCGCTTCGGCCGGTGCTGCAGGTCGCTCCTGGTGTCCTGCCTCCCGCGACATTAGTACGTCCCTGTACGTCACAAGCTCGGTCGCTTCCGGCATCCTGCCTCCCGCGACATTTATACTTCCCTGTACGCCATCGGGTTGCTCCGCCACAGGTTCGAGTTCGACCGTCTTGACTGGCGCGGGGGCTGTGTCCGGTTGCTCTGGGGGATGCTCTGAGGGATGGCCGTCAATCAGGCCCTGGATGTGGGCGATCAACTCGGGCGCCGGCGGGATCGGCCGGTTGGCGGCGGCGAGATCGAGCATCTGCAACAGCCGATCCTGGGTCTGCTGCATGAGCACCGAAAGTTGCGACGAGACAGGCAGGTGGCCGTCCACGATCATCGTGATGAGGGACTCCAGGCTATGGCTGAGATCTCCCATCTCGGGGATAGCCGCCATGCGTGCGCCGCCCTTCAAGGTGTGCAATTGCCGTTGCAGCTCCTCCATTAAATCCTTATTGGACGGATCGGCGCTCCACTGTTGCAGAGTGATCTCGCAGGCCTCCAGTATTTCTTTGCCTTCTTCGAGAAACACCTCGATAACTTCACTGTCCTTTTCGGCCGCTGCGGGCTCGCTGAACCGGTTCATTTCCGCCGGCGCAGGCCTCTCCTGCGACGTATAGGGAAGAGCGGCAGCGAAGGGTTCTACTAGTGTCGCGGGAGGCAGGAAGCCGGGAGCGACTTCGATGGCGCTTAACTGATGCGCCAGCTCAACCTCATACAAGGCCGATATGTCGGCCATCAACACCGTGTTGCTCGGCCAGGAAAATTTGGGGTCCTTGAGCGCCGCGATGGTTTCTTTAGTGAAGGCAATGGCGCGGCGGAACAGGTCAATGATGTGCGGGGTGATGACGGTTTGATTGGCGCTCAACGATTTGACATATTTTTCCAATAGGCCTGCGGGCGCGGCGATGTCTGGCACGCCCGCCATGCTGGCGCTGCCGTGCAGCGTATGCAGGGTGCGGCTCAATGCATCGGTAACGCGGCACTCGGTCGCTCCCGGCGCCCTGCCTCCTGCGACACTAGTACCTCCCTGTACGTCGGAATCCTGGGCGATGCACTGGTCAATGAATGTCTGAATCTTGTCGAGGTGTCCGGCCGCCTCTTTACCGAAGATTTCAAGCAGCAGCGTATCCATCTGCGGCTCTACTTCGCGCGCCGGTCTGACAACAACCTCCGGCGTGGTCGCTCCCGGCATCCTGCCTCCCGCGACATTAGTAGAACCCTTCGCTGCCGCTCTTCCCTGTACGTCAGCGGCGGCTGGGGGAACCTCGGGGGCCGGGGGCTCTGCATGGATTAGCGGCGCGCCGGACGCTGATAGCGGCGTCGCTCCCGGCGTCCTGCCTCCCGCGACATCAGTACTTCCTTGCACGTCATCAGGAGGCAGAGCCTCATTAGCCGCCGGCAACTCACTCACCGGCACGACCACTCCCTGGCTCAAGGAGGCGCTGTCGCTGGGAAGCTGCACCACCGGCGCCAGAGAAGCAGGCGTCTCTATAGGCTGCGGCGCAGCGAGACTACCGGGCTGGCTCATCGCCTTGGCCTGATCCATCATGGCCTGAATATCCAGGGTGGGCGGGGCGCCCCCCCTAAAATGCTCGACGAGCTGCGGCAATGCCGCCTGCGCCCGCTCCACCAGATCAATGATGGCCTGATGTGCCGGTACGGTATTGTCTATAACCCGGTTGAGCATGTTCTCGAAGGACCACGCGAATTCACCGATAGCGGTGGCGCCTACCATACGCCCACTGCCCTTCAAGGTGTGGAACGAACGCCGGAGGACGGACAAGGTCTCGTGATTCTCGGGATTCTGCTGCCAGACGGGGAAATGCGCGGCGATGGTGTCCATCTCCTCTCCCGCCTCCTCAAGAAAGATCTCGATGATCTCGTCATCTATATCCGCGGGACGGGCGGCAGGTGTGGTAAGTGTTGACGGCGGGGCCACCTCGACCTGTTCCGACGTATAAGAAAGAGCGGCAGCGAAGGGTTCTACTAGTGTCACGGGAGGCAGGACGCCGGGAGCGACCTCAGGCGGCTCGGGTTCGGTGCTGTCCTCGGCCTCGATCCCGGCCGCCTGGGGCAATTCAATAGATTCCAGCGCGGGCGCAGAGACTTCATCCGCGACTAAGGCGTGCGCCTCTCCAAACAGGTCACTCGGCGCCAACGCCTTTGCTGCTGTGGGGGGCTGCTCACCGGCATCGGTGAAGCTGAGCTGGCGCATGCTCTGCTGGGCCATATTAAGGATAACCTCGCGATCGCTCCGCCCTTCGTCCAGCGCCTCCAAATAGTATTCGACACTGCTGATCACATCGGCCAGGTTATCCAACTGGTGCTGGCTGGGAATAATCTTGTGCTCGATCAGATCCTCGGTGATACGTTCCTTGCAGTCGGACAGGATCTCGGCGGAGCGGGTCTCTGACACTATCTGCAAGGCGCCGATGATCTGGTTGAGCAGGGCCGGCACCCGCACCAGCAGGTGATGCTGCATGGGCGTCACGATAAACGCCGTGATGGATTCCTTCACCCGCGAGAGATCGGCCTTGATCTCCTTGACGACCGTGGAGAAGAGTTGCCGGTATTCCGCGCTGGTGAGCAAATCTTCGCTGTCGGCCGGCCCCGGGCTTGCGCCACTTTGCATGGCGCCTGGGATCTCCGCCGAGCGCGGTTCTTCTTTACCCAAGGCATCGAGAGAAGACTCTACGTAGAGCAGAGCGCCGGCCATCTCCATCAACCCCACCTCATTAACCGGCGCATCACCCTGCACCATCTCCTTGAGCCGGTTGACCTGATCGAGAATCCGTTTGCGGGCGAGTCCCAGGCCCAGCATGCCGACGGTGTCGGCGATCTGCCGCAGCGGCTCTTCCAGCGACTGCAACTCACTGTTGACCGGTAACTCGCTGCGTACAAAGATATCCAGGCTATCCTTGACGCGGGACAAATCCTCGCGGATCACCGCCGAGACGGTGCGCAACAGTTCGAGATTGGGACCGGCCAGGCTGGAGCGAGCCTGCTCGATTTCGTCTTCCCTTGGCAGTAAGGCATCGAGATCGAAGGCGTATTTCAAGCCGAGCACTCGCGTGCCGGCCGAAGTGGCTTGGGCCACGTAATAGAGCATGTTCTTCAACAACTCGCGCGGCGGATGGGTGATCAGTTCCTCTTCGCCGCCGTCAATCAGGCGCTTGATCTGACGATCCACCTGTCCCAGCAAGAGCTTCACGGAGACGCGCGGCTCCAGGCCGTTTTCCAGCAGGGCCTCGATCAGGCCGTGGGTCACCCACCACAGTTGCACCACCGCGCCCTGGCTGGACGCCTCATCCAGACGCTGGATGACCTTGTTCAATTCTTTGAGATGCTGCATGGCGGCCGGAGTACGGTACCAGCTCACCAGGTTGCGTTGATAGGCGCTGCGCTCCCGCCGCGCCACTGCACGGATATCCGGCTGGCCCTGAGCGACCAGCTCCAAGGCCGGGCGCGCGGGCGGCGCGATGCTGAGGTCGGGGGCGAACAGCGCGCCCTGCGAGAGCAGGTTTTGACCGCGCGCCGCGCGCAGATCATTCAACAACGGCAGCAGGACCAATGGGGTATCCTGCTGATGGCCACTCTGCAGGCGCTCCAGGTAATTGGGCAGTTGCAGGATGGCGCGCATCAGGACTTCATAGGCGTCGTCGCGCTGCTGAATTTCTTCCCTGGCTAAGGCCTCCGCGAGGTGTTCCATCTCTTCGGCGAGCATGGCCGCGCCATACAGTTCGATCATCTGCAGGATGCCGTGCACCTGGTGCAGATGGGTCACGCAAAAACGCATCTGCGCGCTGTCGTGCGGGTTGAGCACGAAGGCCTCGAGGGCATGCCGCGCCTCGGCGAGGCTCTGATCCATCTCTCCCTTGACCCATTTCAGGGTGCCGTAATCAATGAGTGCGGCGGGATTCATCAGACACACTCCTTGGAGAGCCCGTCGGCGGCCGTGCTAGAAACATGGCCATTCAGCGCCGGGAGACGCCGGTAGGCAAGGGTGTTTTCAAACGTGAGCCGCTCCATACGCGGACTGGACCAATCCGTGACCTCGCCGGGGCCGAGCACCAGCACCCCGCCCGGCCGCAGATACTTCATCAGAATATTAAGAATATCCAGCCGACGGGAACGATTAAAATAGATCAGCACATTCTGACAATAGATAATATCCATCTCGCCAAGGGCCGCATGCCGGTCTTCCACAATATTCATCTGACTAAAACAGACCCGTTTGCGCAGGGCCTCGCTCACCTGATATTGCTCCGGTTCTATGGGAATGAAGTAGCGCTGCACAATGGCGGGGTCCATGCCGATGAACTTGCGGCGGTTATAGACGCCATGGCGAGCGGTGGTCAGGGCCGAACGGCTGATGTCGGTAGCGGTGACGCTGAGATAATACTGGACACCCAGTGAGGCGAGATGCTGATCTATGACGATGGCGAGCGAATAGGCCTCCTCGCCGGTGGCGCAGCCCATGCTCCAGGCGTTCACGGACAGCCTGTCCGCGCCCTCCGCCGAGCGCGGCAGACAACGCTCCCGGATCAGGCGCAGCGATTCGGGATGCCGGAAAAAGCGCGTCTCGTGGACGGTGAGCCTGTCCACCAAGGTCGCCCACTCCACCACCCGGCCCGGCGCCGACACAATCAGATCATAGTAACTCTGATAATCCGGGCAGCCGATTTCACGCATGCGTAGCCCGATGCTGGTGACCAGAAACGACTTACGTTCTACGGGTAAACTGGTCCCCGTGCGTTGCTCCAGCAGTTCCGCCCATTGGTAAAACTGCTTGTCGTCCATCTTCGGCAGGGTCATGGCTGGTCACAATCATTAGATACATTTTCCACCAATAGCACTCGCTCACTGGCAACGCTGGCTTAACTTGGCAATTTGAAACCCGCGACCGACTTGCGCAGATCGTTGGCGAGATCGGCCAGGTTGCCGATGGATGCCGCCGTCTCGTTGGAACCGACCGAGGTCTGCGTCGTGACCTCCCGGATCTCGTTCATCGTGTTCGAAATGGAGGTCGCCCCGAAGGCCTGCTGGCGCGCGGTGTGCGAGATGCTTTGAATCAGTCCGGCGAGCTTGCTGGAGACGCTTTCAATCTCTTTCAGCGCCGCACCCGCATCCTGCGCCAGCTTGGCGCCGTTCACCACGCCCGAAGTGCTCTGCTCCATCGAGATAATCGCCTCGTTGGTGTCGGTTTGAATCGTTTTAACGAGGGCATCAATCTGTTTGGTGGCATTACTGGAACGCTCGGCGAGGCGCTGCACCTCGTCGGCCACCACCGCGAAGCCGCGGCCCGCCTCGCCCGCCATGGCCGCCTGGATGGCGGCATTCAAGGCGAGAATGTTGGTTTGATCGGCGATGTCGTTAATCAACTCGACGATATCGCCGATCTCCTGTGAGCTTTCACCGAGACGCTTGATGCGCTTGGAGGTTTCTTGAATCTGTTCGCGGATACTGTCCATGCCCTGGATGGTGTTCTGCACCGCCGTGGCGCCCTTGCCGGCGATCGCCACCGAGTTTTGCGCCACCGCCGCGGACTCCGCAGCATTGGCGGAGACCTCTTCGATCGAGACCGCCATTTCGTTGATCGCCGCGCTAGTGTCGGTGATCTGCTGGGCCTGGTGGTCACTGGCCTGCGCCAGATGTATGGCCGTGGCCTGGGTCTCCTGGGCAGCCGAAGAAACGTGCACGGTGATTTCGTTAATGTTGGTCACCAGGGTGCGCAAGGCGTCAATGGCGTAATTGACGGCGTCCGCGATGGCGCCGGTGATGTCTTCCGTCACTGTCGCGCGTGCGGTCAGGTCACCGTCGGCGAGATTGGCCATCTCATCCAACAACCGCATGATGGCGGTCTGGTTGCGGCGAATTTCATCGGCGCTGACCGCCAAGCGGGCCAGTGCGTCGCGACGCAGCTTGTAACCCAGGGTGATGAGTAACAACAGCGCGACAGCGCCCAGGATATAACCGGTAGTGGCCGAAATCGTGCGGTTGCGCTCCAGGCTGGCATAGGCGCTCACCAGGTCAGTGGTGTCCTTGAACAGGGCGTCGCTGGTTTCAAACACGTCCTTGGCGGCATCTTGCACCTTAAATAAATCCGGGAATTTTTCCAGAATGAGCAGATCGAGCTGGGTGATGGATCCGAACAGGTCGGCGATTTCATCCAGTCTCTTGCGGGCATCGGGGTCCTCGATGCGCGTGATCCTGAGGGACTCGTTACCCGAGCGCATCCCCTCCAGGGCCGTGATAAACGCCGCCGCATCATGACGGAACAGATCGGCCGCCTGGGCCGCCGCCTCGGAGCCGCGTCCGCCCTGGAACACCTTGTTGACGTGCGCGGCGATCTGCTGGCTGAGCGCCACCAGACGCCCCGCGACGGCGATATTTTCCTGCTGCGCCATCAGCCGCGTCATGGCCCTTTCACTTTCCGCCTGAGTCGCTTTCTCCACCGGCGCACCTTTTTTGATGAGGGCGTCCAGCAGGCCTTCCGAGGCCTTGGTCAATTTGGGGCTTACTTCGTTGATCGCCTTGGCGAACTCAGTGGACTCTTTCACCAACTGCTCGTTACTCAAGATAACATCGGCGTTGGCGCCATAGCGCTTCCACTCCTTCTCCACCTTGCCAAGCTGCGATGCCGCGGCATCAGGCGTGGGAGGCAGGCCGGTGAGGGTATTGCCGCCCTTCAGGCGCGAGATGATCTGGGCGAACTGGTCACGCGCGTCCTTCAACTGCGGGAAGGCCTCCGAACGGGTGACGGCCGCCTCGGCGTTTTTGGCGATACGTTGCGAGAGCACGCGCAATTCACCCGCCAGGCTGATGTATTCCTTATCGTAGTTGGACTGCTGTCCCACGTAACCGAAGTTAAGCGCCAACAGGACAATAAAGGTGACTAAGGCGCCGATTAAGAACACCAATTCTCTGTCTCGGCCCAAAGCCTTACGAGGATTTATTTCCATACGTTACTCCCTGCCAACCAACGTTGTCATGTTACCCGCCGGGCGGGTAACGGTAATCGAATCACTTCGAACGCCGAACATCAGGCGTTCGCCTGCAGAAAGGAAGGGCTTTGCACCAGTTTATGGGTGCTGAATACCGGCCACTGCTCCTCCCCATGCTTATAACTGCCGCGCAAGTAATCCTTGGCGAGATTGATCTCCGCCGGCGGCGCAGAGTTGTACTCCTCCTCCAGAAAATGTTTCATGCCCAGCACTTCATCCACCACCAAACCAGCGAACAGCCCTGCATACTGCACCACCAGGACCCGGCTGCGGCGCCCTATAATCGGGGCCGGCCTGCCCAGAAACGATTGCAGCGTGACGATGGGCAACAAATTGCCGCGTACGTTGGCGATGCCCTTCAGCCAGGACTTTGCCCTCGGCACCTGGGATAAACCAGGATAGGTCAGTATCTCGCGCACCTCCATCAGGGGAGCGACCAGCAACGCCTCACCCAATTTAAACGCGATGCCCGACCAGGTCTTCTTGACCTCCTCCTGGCGCGGCAGACCCACCGCGTGCTGTTTGCTGCGCCGATCGATATCGCGCAGAAGCGCCACGGGGCCTTTGTGCACGGATTGAGTCATCAACGTAGCCTCATTTAGTTATACCCTCAAGCACCCAGCGCGGCCTTGATCTTATCCAGCAGTTCCGCCTCGTTCACGGGCTTGGTCACATAATCCTTGGCACCCTGCCGCAGCCCCCACACCCGGTCTGTCTCTTGATCCTTGGTGGTGACGATGATGATGGGGATATTGGCCGTATCCGGATTTTTGCTGATCTGGCGCGTGGCCTGAAAACCGCTGATACCGGGCAATACCACGTCCATCAGAATCAGGTCCGGTTTGATCTCCTTGACCTTGGCGATAGCCTCTTCTCCAGTGCCGGCCGTCAACCCCTCGTGCTGATTGCGCTCCAGCAGCGTCTTCAGCACATGGGTATCGGTGGGAGAATCATCCACTATGAGTATGCGTGCCATTCTTTCCCCTCGTCTCCTAAAATCAAGTCATTTAACCAGAAAGCCTTGCATAATGTTCCTAAGGAACCTCTGAATAATCCAGAGGTTCCGTGCGGCGCAGGGATGCACCGCCATATCTCAAACACGTAAGTGTTTGAGATATGAAGAAAAACAAAAATCACATTTTTTGTTTTTCGCCTCTGAAAAATCCATGGATGGATTTTTCAGAGTTTCCCTAAAGCAAAATCCAAGCAAACTACATGCCATTATGCCTTACCCGGCGGAGTTCTCAGTGCGATTTGACCACATAACGCTTGATCGCGCCGAACAGCTCTTCCTTGGTAAACGGTTTGGTGAGGTATTGCTCCGACCCCACGATGCGGCCACGGGCGCGGTCGAACAGGCCGTCCTTGCTCGACAGCATGATCACCGGTGTAGTCTTGAAAAGCTGGTTATGTTTGATGAGGGCGCAGGCCTGGTAGCCGTCCAGCCTCGGCATCATGATGTCTACGAAGATGATGTCGGGCCGCTGATCGGCAATCATGGACAGGGCCTCGAAGCCGTCCACTGCGGTAATGACGTCGCAGCCGGCCTTTTTCAGCAGGGTTTCGGCGGTGCGGCGTATGGTCTTACTGTCGTCAATGACCATGACCTTCAAGCCTGCAAACTCATTGTCCATGCTCAACGCCCCTATCATAAATAATCACCCGCGATGCGGTCTGCTCTTGGATGCAGAGAAGCGCGTGCTAACCCGCCCTCCGCCGGCGCATTCTCCGCACAGCTAGAAGATCTTATTGTGGTACTGCAGCATCCAACCATATAGTATTATCCTAATATTTAATCGCGCGCTAGTACTTTCATCTTTTACTGGGGCAGATCGCGGCGATAGCCAATCTATTGACACTCCTGAAGCCTCTCAAGGTACCTGATGAAACCCGAACCGTTACACATCGTTCCTCACCTGACCACCGCGTTGAGTGGTCCGTTGCAGCACATCGAATCGTTGTTCCTCAGACACCAGGCCGGCATCGAGCGCTGGCTGCGCGGCCAATGGCTGGAAACGCGCGCGCCGTTTTATGCCTCCGTGGATCTGCGTAACGCCGGGTTCAAACTCGCCCCGGTGGACACTAATCTGTTTCCCGCGGGCTTCAACAACCTCAATCCGGCCTTTCTGCCGTTGTGCATCCAGGCGATCCAGTCCGCCATCGAGCACACCTGTCCGCGCGCGGCCAGGGTATTGCTAGTCCCGGAAAGTCATACCCGCAATCCGTTTTATCTGGAGAGCCTGGCCACCCTGCGGGACGTCATTCTCAAGGCCGGCTTCGAGGTACGTATCGGCTCCTTGCTGCCGAATCTTGAGAGTCCCAGCGACATTATTTTGGCATCCGGCCGGAAGCTGCGTCTCGAACCCATCATCCGGGACGGCGACACGGTGAGCGTGGATGGCTTCACACCCTGCATGGTGTTGCTCAACAATGACCTCTCCGAGGGTGTCCCCGCGGTGCTTGAAGGACTGGAACAGCCGGTCGTCCCGCCGCTCGCCATGGGCTGGTCCAGCCGCCTCAAGTCCCAGCATTTCGAACAGTACCGCAAGGTCGTGATGGAGTTCGCCAAGTTGGTGGACATAGACCCGTGGCTGATTGACCCCTACTTCCGGCAGTGCGGCGAGATCAACTTTATGAAGCGCGAGGGTGAGGACTGTCTCGCCAAAAACGTGGACGCGCTGCTCACCACTATCCAGCATAAATATGACGAATACGGCCTCGACAAGCGTCCCTTCGTGGTGGTCAAGGCCGATGCCGGCACCTACGGCATGGGCATCATGAGCGTCTACAGCAGCGAGCAGGTGCGGGAGTTGAACCGCAAGCAGCGCACCAAGATGGCGGCCTCCAAGGGCGGCCAGGCGGTCACCCAGGTGATCTTGCAGGAAGGGGTTTACAGCTTCGAGACCTGGGGCGCGGAAGAGGCGGTCGCGGAACCGGTGGTGTACATGATAGACCACTACGTCGTCGGCGGTTTTTACCGGGTACACAAAAATCGCGGCGTGGACGAAAACCTCAATGCGCCGGGTATGCACTTTGAGCCACTTGCCTTTGCCCAGCCCTGTAATGTCCCTGACATGAGTCAAGCACCCGACGCCGACCCGAATCGCTTCTATGCCTACGGCGTCATCGCCCGTCTGGCCCTGGTCGCCGCGGCGCGGGAGTTAGCGGCCGTGAGGAATGAGGGGTGAGGAGTAAGGAGAAACAACCGGGACATCCCTCACGCCTCACGCCTCACGCCTCACTCAAGCTCGGGGTTGTCATGGACCCCATCGCCGCCATCAACATTAAAAAGGATAGCACCTTCGCCATGCTGCTGGAGGCAGAGCGGCGCGGTTGGCCGATCGCCTATATGGAGCAGGGTGATGTATTTCTGCGCGATGGAAAAACGTTTGCGCACATACGCGCATTGCACGTACAGGATCACGCCAAACACTGGTTCGATGTGGGAGCCGAAACGGTAGAGCCTCTTAGCGGGCTCGATGTCATTCTCATGCGCAAGGATCCGCCGTTTGACATGGAGTATATCTACACCACGTATTTGTTGGAGCACGCGGAAGCCGAGGGCGTTTTGGTCGTGAATAAACCGCAATCGCTGCGCGACTGCAATGAAAAAGTATTTACCGCTTGGTTCCCGCAGTGCACACCGCCGACGCTGGTCACCCGCAGCAAAACGCTGTTGCGCGATTTTCTGAACGAGTTGGGTGACATTATTCTGAAACCACTGGGCGGCATGGGCGGCGCCTCGGTGTTCCGGTTACGTGCGGGCGATCCCAACGTCAACGTGGTCATCGAGACCATGACTGAACATGAACAGCGTTTCGTTATGGCACAAAAATTTATTCCCGAAATCAGCGAAGGCGACAAGCGCATTCTGATGATTGACGGCGAGCCTGTCCCTTATGCGCTGGCGCGCATCCCCGCCGAGGGCGAGACGCGCGGCAATCTCGCGGCCGGCGGCCGCGGCGTAGGCGTGCCACTCTCGGCACGTGACCGCTGGATTTGCGAACAGGTCGGGCCGGTGCTGCGGGAAAAGGGATTATTGTTCGTGGGGCTGGACGTCATCGGCGATTACCTTACCGAGATCAATGTCACCAGTCCTACTTGTGCGCGGGAATTGGATGCTTTGTATGGCCTCAATATTGCCGCCTTGCTTCTCGACGTGGTCGAGAAGCAAGTAGCAGCAAAAAAGTGACAAGTAGCACGTTGCAAGCAGCAAGAACGCTTATTTTTTACTTGCTACAGTTTCATGCAGCAAACCGGAATCACTGCTTTTACCAGGAGCAGATTCTCGCCCTCGGTGCACTGGTGGACATCAGCATCTGGGGAGCGGAGCCGGGCCTTACGCGACGCGCAAGCACTGCGATTACCGAGGACTTCAACCGCATTCACACCACTTTGGGTGGTCTATACCTTTATTTATCCCGCACCCCGGCCTGCTGTACCTGTTGCCGGTGCTGATGACGGCGACCGTGAGTTTTGGCGTAGTCAGCGGTATTATAACGGCTGCCATGCTGAAAAAGATGTCTGAATGACCGCCTTATCCTTAGTCCTGCCCGCTCCACTGCCGGTCACTGCGCGTGACCGGCTGGGGCTCACCCTGTTTCTGGCGGCGGCGCTGCATGCCATCGTGATACTGGGGGTGAGCATCGAACAGTTTGTGCTCAAACCCCTGCGGGACAACCTGCCCGTCATGGAAATCACGCTGGTGACCCGGCCCTCAGAGAAACCGCCCGAACAGGCCGACTATCTCGCCCAAGCCAATCAGGACGGCGGCGGCAATACCGCGGAGCGGGTACAGGTGATTACCCCGTTCCCCGCCCTCACGCCTGCGCCCCAGACCGGCGTCGAACCCGCCCCTCAGCCGGTGGCCGAACCCCCTCCAGAACCGGTGGCCAAACCTGAGCCCGCCACGCCGCCGCAGCAAGAAGCCAAACCGGTCTTAACCCAACCTGAAGGCAAAAAAGAAGTGAAGACCAAATCCAAACCCGCACCCAAAACGGCGGCAACGCAGGCGCCCGCATTGCCGTCCGCCGCAGAACTGGTCAGCCGCAGCCTGCAAATGGCGAGCCTGAGCGCACAGATCAGCGACTCCGCGCTGGCCTACGCCCAGCGTCCGCGCCAGACATTCATCTCGGCCAAGACACAGGAATATAAATACGCGAGTTATATGGAGGCATGGCGGGTCAAGGTCGAGCGTATCGGCAATCTCAATTACCCCGATGAGGCCAAGCGCGGCAACCTGACAGGTAGCCTGATTCTGGACGTGGCGCTCAACCCCGATGGCAGCATCAACAACATGACCTTGCGCCGCTCCTCGGGGTATAAAGTGCTCGATGACGCCGCGCTGCGCATCGTCAAGCTCGCCGCGCCCTACGCGCCCTTTCCCAATGACATCCGCAAGGATACCGATATCCTGCACATCACCCGCACCTGGCAATTTCAGAAGGATAACCGTCTCGCCAGCCAATAATGGGCATACTTAATACGAAGCTTTACTTACCGCAAAGGACTCATAGGAAAAATGAGTGAGAATCGCTAATTTTGTAAGGTTTGGGTTTTGACGCGCTGTATCCTTAGCGTCCTCTGCGGTGGAGTCGTTTGTCTCGTGTACCACCCTTGTATCAGGTTCGTCTTTGGCCGATACTATATATGGCGTCTCTACTATGCTTGAATCAGGCTACCTAACGAATCACTTCCTGATCGCCATGCCCGCCCTGGCGGACCCGAACTTTTTTCGCACCGTGACCTATATCTGCGAACACAACAGCGACGGCGCGATGGGGATCGTCATCAACCGGCCGCTCGACATCCGTCTCGGCGAGATCCTCCGGCAGGTCAATATAGAAGGCGGCGACGATGAGATCGCCAATCAACCGGTGTGCATGGGCGGCCCTGTCCAGTACGAACGGATCTTCATCCTCCACCAACCGTTGCTGCATTGGGAATCCACCTTGCCAATCACCGACACCCTCGGACTCAGCACCTCGCGTGATATCTTGACTGCCATCGCGCGCCGCGAATTTCCTGGTCAGGCCCTGGTGGCGCTCGGCTATGCCGGCTGGGGACCGGGCCAACTGGAAGAAGAACTCGCCCAAAACGCCTGGCTAAGCGGCCAAGCCGACGATGTACAGGGAAGAGCGATAGCGAAAGGTTCCACTAGTGTCGCGGGAGACAGAAAGCCGGGAGCGACCGACGTAGGGGGAAGAACGACTGCGCACATCCTGTTCGAAACGCCTTACGAAAAACGCTGGAGCGCAGCAGCCGCCTTGCTCGGTGTGGACATTAGTAACCTTTCCGGCGATGTGGGGCACGCATGAGGTGCCCATGAATCACGACGCGCAGCCGGTACTCGGCTTCGACTACGGCGCCCGCCGTATCGGTATCGCAGTGGGACAACCGTTGACCCATACCGCAACCCCGCTGGAGACGGTGCGCGTGACCGGCGCGCAGCCCGACTGGACGGCCATCAGCCGTATCATCGAAACCTGGCGGCCGAACGCGCTGGTGGTGGGCGTGCCGTTCAATCTGGACGGCTCGGAACACGCCATGACCCGCGCCGCACGGCGTTTCGGCCAGCAACTGCACGGCCGCTACAACCTTCCCGTGCACACCGTAGACGAGCGCTTGAGTTCCCACGAGGCACACGGCATGCTCCCAGCGAAACGCCGCAACAAACAGGACATAGACAGCCTCGCCGCCCAGGTGATTCTGCACACCTGGCTGCAAGATCTGCCCAGGAGGGCCGACTCATGAGTGATTTTTTGGACATTGATGTAGAGTCGTTGCTGGCAAGAATGGCGGATGAGATTACCGCTTTATTGAAAAAACGCAACATCTCCGATCCCCTGATGATCGGCATTCACACCGGCGGGGTGTGGCTCACAGAACGGCTGCACCGTTTGCTGAATATCCGCGAACCGCTCGGCACGCTGGACATTTCCTTCTACCGCGATGACTTCACGCGCATCGGCATGCACCCGCAGGTGACGCCCTCGCACCTGCCCTTCGATCTCGACAACCGGCACATCGTGCTGGTAGACGATGTCCTGTACACCGGCCGCACGCTGCGCGCCGCGCTCAACGAGATCTTCGACTACGGCCGTCCGGCGAGCGTAATGCTGGCGGTGCTGGTGGATCGCGGCGGACGCGAGCTGCCTATCGAGGCGGCAGTGACAGGACAGCGCATGGAACTTAACAGCAACGAACACATCAAACTGCACGGTCCCGACCCGTTGCGGCTGAGCATACGCAAGCGTGACTGAGTTCAGATAAGTGAGACAAGGGAATATTCAAGTAGACTCCCAAGGCCGTCTGCGCCACTTTCTCACCATTGAGGGGCTTTCGCCCTCGATACTCACTGAAATCCTCGATACCGCAGAGTCGTTCGCCGCGACCAGCGAACAGGCCGTGAAAAAGCTGCCGCTGCTGCGCGGCAAAACCATCGTCAATTTATTCTTCGAGCCCAGCACCCGCACCCGCACTACCTTTGAACTCGCCGCCAAACGCTTGTCGGCGGACGTGCTCAATATCAACGTGAGCGCCTCCTCCACCACCAAGGGCGAGTCGCTGCTCGACACGCTGCGTAACTTGGAGGCCATGTACTGCGACATGTTTGTGGTACGCCACGCCGAGAGCGGGGCCGCGCATTTCATCGCCCAGCATGTCGCACCGCACGTGAGCGTCATCAACGCGGGCGATGGCAGCCACGCGCACCCCACGCAGGCGATACTCGATATGTTCACGGTGCGCCGCCACAAGGGCGACTTCGGCAAGCTTTGCGTGGCGATCGTGGGCGACATCCTGCACTCCCGCGTGGCCCGCTCCCAGATCCACGCCCTCACCACGCTCGGCGTGCCGGAGGTGCGCGTCATCGCGCCGCACACCCTGCTGCCGGCGCAGATCGAAACGCTCGGCGTGCACGTCTATCACGACCTGCGTGAGGGCCTGCGCGACGTAGATGTCATCATGATGCTGCGTCTGCAACGTGAACGCATGCAGGGCGCGCACCTGCCCAGCGAACGCGAATATTTCCACCTCTACGGCCTCACCGAAGAAAAGCTGGCCTACGCCAGGCCGGACGTCATCATCATGCATCCCGGGCCGATCAACCGCGGCGTGGAGATGGACTCCGCCGTCGCCGACGGCCCGCGTTCGGTGATTCTGCAGCAGGTGAGTCACGGCATCGCGGTGCGCATGGCCATCATGACGCTGGCGATGCGTGTCCGTCCGCTTGCAGCGGAGGCGGGCGAAGCGATGACCGCAAGGAAAGCCAAGTGATGCGCCTGCGCATTTCCGGAGGCCGAGTCATAGACCCCGCCCAAGGCGTGGATGAGGTCCAAGATGTGTATATCGCCGAGGGGAAAATCGTCGCGCTGGGCAAGGCGCCCGACGGCTTCACCGCTGATCGTGAGATCGTTGTTCGACACCAGATCGTATGTCCGGGTCTGATAGACCTGTGCGCGCGGCTGCGCGAACCCGGTCAGCCCCATA